>JAFAQP010000039.1 GCA_019246385.1 Patescibacteria group bacterium
TCGGCGGGCATCGCGACCGGGAAGCATTCGAACATATCGTCGGCGTTTCTTTGGGCGGCTGGGCGCGCATGCGCTTCCGTCCATTACCTCTTTCGAAGAAAAAAAACGATATTCTTTCTTTAGAACTCGAAGCGCGCTCCGCCTACATCATGCAAGGCGACATCCGCTGGAGGTGGCAGCATTCGGTCGCGGAAACGAGGACACATCGCTGGAGCATAACGTTTCGCACTCTCCCCAAAAATATCAAACCATGATTAGGATCTTCGACGTGCACCTCATACGTCATGCGAAACCGGGGAAATAATCCTTTTTTATTCTTGAGGCGTGCGTTCCCATAGCCCGAAGTGTGCCATCAATCGCCTCTACCATCTTTTGCGGCCCTGAAATATAAAAGATCCGCTCACGATGATCAGGTACTTGTTCGGCAATGGTAGGTGCATCTATTTTCTTTGGCCCCGACCCAACGCTCGGCACTACTTCATCAGTGAAGACGTATACAGTGCGGATACCAAGCTCCCGTTCGGCGCGATCAAATAATTCCTTGTAAACGGCATCTTCAGGAGAACGATTTGAATAGAGGAATACGATATCACGCCGCTCTTTTTTATCGAGCAGATATTTGATCATGCTACGGAATGGCGTCGACCCGATGCCTCCTGCTACGAATGCGAGTTTTTCTTTTTTGTTTTTTGGAAGCGTGAAATCTCCCGCAAGCTGAGACGCGAAGAGATGCATTCCTGGCCGCAAAGAAAGAAGCGCCTTCTTGTAGGTGCTACCCTTTTCATAGAATTTGACCCCAAGCCGCAACTCTTTTTCCGTGGGAGAGGAGGCAATAGTGAAATAGCGTCTGATGCCGCGACTATCGGGTTTTTTATGTGCGAGCGTCCATTCCATATATTGTCCGGGCGCGAAGCTAACCTTACGCGGCGGCACGAAAACGAACTCATAGACGTCGCGGGAAAGTTGCACCCTTTCTTGCAGAACGAGACGCGGTTTGTATTTTGGACTCACGATGTAGGAAAACAGGTTTCCCACAAGCAACGCGGTCTCTGGAGAAAGATAGAAAGAGCTGATGTGGATGTTGGGAAGGAATAAGAAACCGACGAGCGCACCATACAACGTTCGATAAAACTTGTCCGGCGGCGTTGTCATAGGCTCTGTCAACATCACCGTTGCGAAAAAGAATGCCGGCGCATACAGGAACGAATGAGCCAGCGTTGAAAGTACGCCGTGCCCGAGGACGACAGAGTCGTAGAGAGTGCCTACGCTGAAAACTGCGATGAACGCGGCCCATAAGTCGAAACGACGTACCTTACGCACCATGAGAAGTCCGCCAATGAGGACGAATGGGACTAATAACGGTGTACCGACCCACCAGCTTGCCGAAAGCCCGAGAACTATCCCCGTTATGCAAACGCCGAAGCCTGCCGGGTTGAATACATGTTTTTTCCCTATGGCAACGATATATTTTGAAGCCATCGCCCAGGTAGAAGCCCAGAACGCGAGCGCGAGATAATGCGTGTCGATGAGCGCGCTCGGCGGCGTGACAATAAGGACGAGAATGAATGCCGTTATGTATACTGATTCTGCATTCGACGGCGCATGAAATGTGCGCGAAAAAATTCTATTGCTAAGCCATGTTATTGCGGTTATAAAACAGAACGAATAGATCAAAAAAAACGGTGAGAACGGGAGAAATCCAAAAAAAGAAAAGGCGAGCCCCGCGACCACAAAAGCAAAAAGCTCGTACATGACCAGGCGGTACATGGTTATCCCATTCAGAAAATCGTCGATTTTTTTCATATATTCGTATAGGACTCGAAGCCGCGTGTCATAGTGGCAACTCCATTATGAGCGATGCCGTATGCCTCAAAGCTCTCTAGCGAATCAAGCCAAGGGAGCGCCTTTTCTTGCATAGCGAAAGCCGCAGTAGCAAAACAATCAACCTCGCAAATGTCTTCTCCGACGACAGTGAGGCTGACATACGGGCTTTCGACGACTTTTTTTGCGTGCGGATCGTATATATGAAGGCCCCGAATGTATGTGCCGGAGGTCGCTATTCCCCTGCCTCGGGGATATACAACTTTGACGATGTCGTTGGAGGAGAAGGGGCTGCGAATGCCGACCGACCATTCTTTTCCATTATTACTCCCCGAGGATGCGATGTCTCCGGCGATATCGATGTAAAAATTTTCATATCGAAGCTCTTTTAAGATGCGCTTAGCGTTCCGTATGGCCCACCCTTTGACAAGACCTGACGGGTCGTACGAGCCGTCAGGTCTCGTAATATCAAAATACCCTTCAGTTCTTTTTTTCATTTCCTCCGCGAGTGCGAATACTTCCTGCATATCCGACGATGCATCGTTAATATTAAGTACTCCCGCGTTTATCAGCGATATTTCGCTTTCTTTTTTATACGTACTGAAAACAGCGTCAACATACCTGAGATAATCGAACACGCGCTCGAAGGGGGCGGCCGAAGCGGCCGTGTCCGCTATGTCGACGGCAACCGGCATCCCCATGATGTCGCGCGTCATTTTCATTTGTCTTATGCCTTTGCGGAAGCAAGCGCCGAAGCGAGGGATTCGCGAAAGGCTGCGCTTGTATCACTCGCGCCGGAAACAGTATCTACGTTCGCGCTCTGCGCCTGTATCGCCTCGCTTTTGAGAATGGGCATCGCCTGTTGGCTTATGTAGAGCGATTCGCTCCGGTCATTCGGATATTGAAGAAAGGAGATATCGGTTATCCTGCCGGCTGAAATACTCGCTCGGACCTGCACCGTGCCATAATACGCGTCCGCAGCGGAGCCCGTATATGTTCCGTCAGCATATTGACCCTGCTGTTTTGCAGACGGCGCTGGCGTCGTACTGCTTCCCTTTTTCGTCCCCGGATTGAGGCTTTCGGTAGGAGCGGAGGTCATTGGGGGAGTATTCGAGACTGTATTGTTGGGATCGTTTGCCACGGTAGAAATATCCGCAGGTGCGGCATGCGAACTCCCAAAATATTGAAATAGAGCGTACGCGCTGAAGGCGATGATAAAAACGGAAGAAGTGACTATTTTTTTCATACAATAAAGATAAATGGGGCTTTGTGCCCCTTCTTTCTCATACGAATTTCGACGCCGGTTTGGTTCATGTTACGAGCTGCGAAAGAAATAAGGCGGAGAACATTCTTAAATGTCAAAATTCCTTCGTCTCCCCCGCTTTAAGATCGGTAAATACCGTTCCTGCCGATTCAAGCACGTCGCCGAAGAGCTTGGTGACGAGCCCGTCGCGGTACGCGTCCGTGTACATCGCGTCATGGATGGGAAAGGCGAATTTCGCCTGCACGCTTTTCGCATAATCGATCGCTTCCGAAAGTCGCATCCAGGGTCCTCCCGTCGGAAGGGCAAGGACGCGGGCACCTTCAGGAGGAATGTCGTGAAGCGCGTCGCCGGGGACGAAAAGTTCGCCGCCGATCAGGAAACCCGTGTTACGGCAGGGCGACACCTGGTAAATGGCATCGTGTTCGGTACCGTAACTTTTTATTTTGAGCCCAAGAACGTCAATTTCCTGCCCGGGTTCGATGCGCTTGGCGGCAATGCCCGCTTCGCCGATCTTTTTAGCTACCGCGTCGTGCGTTATCACTTCCGCATGCTTATGACGCTCCAAAAGCGCTTTCACCTGGACAATGTCGCAGTGGTCCGGATGTTCATGCGTGATAAGTATTGCGTCCAATTCGGAAATGTCCGGAAGCGGGTTCCATACGCCGGGATCGACGAGTATTTTCACCTGCCCGATCTGCACGAGCAAACACGCATGTCCGTATTTCGTGATCTTCATAGGTCACCTAGTATACCAAATGACAGCCCCATAAGAGATCGGGGATCTTATTCCCTTTGCGCAATTCCTTCTTTTTCTTTCCGTTGCCTTTTCGTTTCGAACATTTCTGCGTCGGCGCGATGCATAAGCTCTTCTTTCGACTCTTCTCCGTTGTACACGGCAAAACCGATATCGACCGCTATCCGCAGTGGTGCACCGTTCTTATCACGCATGCCCTGCAAGAGAGGTTCAATTGCTTCAGCGAGATTCTTATTCAATCTCTCGCGTAAAATAGTTTCAAAATCTTCAGGATCTCCCGAATCGGGATCCGAAAGAATTATGCCAAATTCATCACCTCCGAGACGGGCAATATAGTCAGTCGCCCGGAACAGGCTAAGGGGAAACACGGTGCCGGCAAGCCGCAATATTTCATCACCCGTAAGATGACCGGCTACATCGTTTGCGCTTTTGAACTCGCCCAAGTCGAGTACCGCAACACGAGGATGGAAAGGAGTCTGTCGGCGGCGCGTTCGGTCAATCTCTGATTGCAGCCTTTCATAAAATGCAGCGCGATTTGGCAAACCGGTGAGCAGATCGGTTCGAGATTCTTCTTCAGCCGCATCGGCTCGGACTTTTTCCGCATCGGCTCTGTTTTCAGCTTGAATAGTGCGCGCCTCTAATGCAGCTATTTCTTCCGCTGCGGTTTTGTTTTCAAAAGCGGCCCGCCGCGCTAAAAATATGAGATTATTCCGTATCCTATGAACTTCACGAAGGAAGTCTTCGACGGTTAAATTCCCGATTTCAAACTGATTGATGGAACGAGTTAATTCGGTGCTAGTGAGGACGAGAAGCCTGTCGATGGGGCTCGGTCCAGCAGATTCGACTATTCTCTTCTCTTTTCGTTGCCGCACATACAGTGATTCCGGGACTTGCATTCTCATGTACTAACATCTTTTGTAAAAAAGTCAAACTTCGCCGTGCGGGTGGATGGCCCGGAAAACGCGATGAATCTCTACTACGAGACCGCTTCCCCGCCCGAGGATGACGCCAGAGAGCGTCGCGAAGAGCAACGCCGACGCAGTGGAGGGAAACTTATCGTGCAGATAGATGCGGAAGCTGATCTCGGAAACAATATACAGACCGAGCGTCACAAACCCGAGCGCGTCCATCCTGCCGGCCTGTACAATCGCCTTGGTTTCATTCCAACTGATGGGATTTATCCGCGAAAAAATAAAAAAACCGAGAACGAAGCCGGCCATAAAAAGCCCTGCGGCGACCAGAAAGCTTCCGCCGCGCAATATGTTCTCTATAGTCGCTCCGGAAAGTATCAGGCCGATAGCAAAAAGAAGGCCGACCCGTATCACGAGCTGCGTATGGAGTTTTCCTTCCCGCCGCAACTCGCGAACTTCGTCAAAAAAATGCAGTACGGACATCGCCCGCACTATACCAAACGCGACGCGTCGCAAGCTATGATCCGGATTAAGATCCTAAGGATATTACGGAACGTTGCCAATCGCGTCGGATCAAGTGCCTTTATACGCTGCCTGCAAGGCGGCAATATCTATTTTTTTCATCTTGAGCATTGCCTCAAGGGTGCGGTTCGCCTTTTCAGGGTCGGCGTCAGAGAGCATTTCTCCGAGTTGCCGCGGAATAATCTGCCAGGAAAGACCGAATTTGTCTTTGACCCATCCGCATTGTTCGGCTTCCGAAACTGCAGAGAGTTTCGACCAGAAATAGTCCACTTCCTCTTGATCTTCGCATTCAATCTGAAAGGATATGGCTTCGCTGAACTTGAAGATCGGACCGCCATCAAGCGCCATGAAGCGCTGTCCCTGAAGTTCAAAGATTCCCGTTAATACCTTACCTCCCATTCCCGCCATCGGTCCTTCTGTCGCTCCTTCAGGATAGCGTTTGATGAGAAGTATCTTTGAATCCCGGAAGATAGATGTATAAAAATTCATTGCCTCTTCGGCGTTCGTATCGAACCATAGGCACGGAGTTATTTTTTGCATCGCATGATTATATCAGATTGGTAGCGCTATGAGCGAACGCTCGTGGCCGAATTTCTCGGGATCTACTGCATTCATTCGCCGGGAATATTCAAGAATATCGTTTTTTAGTGCGGCGTTCCGCTGGGCGAACAACTTTATAAAAGCCGGATCTCGGATATAGTGTTCATAGCCGTCCGAAAAGAGAAAGACAGTATCGCCAGCTTCTGTTTCCAATACCCCGCTTTCTACGCGTTCCGCCATTTTCTCCTGTCCGTTTATTACGGCATATGGTTCACAGGAACCGGAACTCATAAATTTCATTTCCATATCCCGGTTGAAATGAGCGACATACGCGTCGGCGATCGCCGCCCAAAACGCTTTGTTCTCTTTGAGAACGACGTAAGAGCCGGTAGCTGCATATAACCCTGTCGGGTTGCCGGAAATACCGCTTAAGCCACGCTGTCGATTGTATATGCTGACCTCGCTGTTTGCGGCTTTGAACAAGGTAAGAAGCGCGGTTTCATCGAAGGTGTCATACCGAATTTCGGCCTGGCGTATGATTTTTTCGCAAAATATTTTCGCTACGTCTCCCGCAGGAGAAGGGTCGGGATAGTGCATTCCCCTTCGGGCAAGTTCCGCATAGTCGAGCGTAACGCCGTCCGCAACGGCATAGACAGGCAATGACCGCGAAACTGCGACGTAATCCTCGGGAGAATGGGCGAATCCGTAGCGCGAGAGGTATTCCATAAGCCCGTGCGCTCTCGCGTATGCGAGGATAGCTTCTTTCGTGGGGCCGTACGTGAACACTATGGGGTCGATGCGCCTTCCTTCTCTGTCGTTTTGTGTCTGTGGTTGAGTCTCATCCATACAAGCGCCAGACATTGTCCCAATCAATGAATGAAACTAGTATAGCCAGACTTCGAATCGAAGCCGGAAGAGCTACGTATAGAGAGTGATACGCGAAACGTCCGGGCAAGTTAGTATTTAGAATCGTATACGGACAAAAAATTAGTCTATTTTTGCGACATTTGATCGCAGAGGCGGAAACCATCGTTTCGCGCGGTTCGTCCAACCGAGGTCGGTAAGCGAGCGGTTAGAGGATCCGTCTGAGCCTGGCGCGTCTTTCTCCACTATTTTCGCAAGATCAGCGAAATTCTCTATCGCCTGGTCTTCTGACTTGCCAGTCGTCGCCATATCGAGTTTGTGGGAATACGCTATGAAAAGTCGTCCTTGTTTTATGACCTGGAGCCTGAACTTCGAGAGAGAAAGGTCCATTCGTGCCAGTATAGCATTTTGGCTTGAGAGCGTCTATTTGCCGGGTTGCGTTCTGACGAAGCAGGGAATGCATGCGTTCTGATTTTGCCGCGTCTTTATATAGCGAGTGCCGCACCGGCACGTGAGTATGGTTGAAACAGTCGGCCGGAATACCGGGTAGCCGTGCGAGGCGCGCAGCGGTTTTTGCTTTCCATGCATGTTTTTTGGCGTAGGCATATTATTCGACGAACGTCAGCGCTTTCCCCTTCTTTCCTGCGCGGCCCGTGCGGCCAATACGGTGCACATAATCCTCATGCGTCGCGGGAAGATCGAAATTGATGACATGCGAGACGCCGTCTATGTCTAACCCGCGGGCCGCGACATCGGTCGCAACCAGGACCTGCACATGATCTCTCTTGAAAAGGTCGAGTGCTTTTTGCCGCCTTCCCTGCGTCTTGTTCCCATGGATTGATTCGGCCCTGAAGCCGTCTGCAGAGAGCGCTTTTGCGAGCTTCTCGACGCCATGTTTCGTGCGTCCGAACACGAGCACTTTCTCGAATTCGGGACGCGAAAGAAACTCTTTAAGGAGGACAAACTTATTTCCGCCGGGAGGCACTTTCACTATGTCCTGTTCGATGGATGCGGCGACGTCTTGGGTCTTCACGCTTATCCTGACGGGTTCGCGCAAAAATTCGCCTATAAGCTTTTCAATATCGCGGGAAAGCGTTGCGGAAAAGAAAAGTGTCTGCCGCGACGCGGGCATGCGGGAAAGGATATTGCGCATGTCGTGTATGAAGCCCATGTCAAGCATGCGGTCGGCTTCATCGAGAACGACGGTTTCGAAATCGGACAATATAAGGACGCGTCGCTCTAGAAGATCCTTGAGCCTGCCGGGCGTACCGATGACGAATTGCGGCCTGCGACGAAGCGCCGCGATCTGTCCACCAATGCCCGCGCCACCCACGCACACCGCCGCATGGACGGGTAGGCGACCGGCGAATCCTCGCAGTTCTTCTGTTATTTGCTGGGCGAGCTCCCGCGTCGGCACCATGACGAGGACGCCTTGTCGCCTGTCCAAAAGTGTTTTATTGAGGAGCGGTATGAGGAAAGCGGCGGTCTTCCCTGTTCCTGTGTTCGCTATGCCCACGACGTCTTCTCCACGAAGCACGTGCGGAATGGCGCGGTCTTGAACGGGCGTCGGTTCGAGATATCCTTTTGCGGCGATATTGGCTTTGACGCGCTCGTCCAAAGAAAAATCGGCGAACCGGTGTTCGGGGACGAAGTGCTCGACCGTTTCCGTGATAACGGCTTTATTGATGTAGCGCGAAAGATCAATTTTCGCCGGCAGCGAGTATCCGCGCTTTTGAAAGCCGTTCCGTCGAGGGGCGTAGGCGCGGCCGCCCGAATACGGGCGGGCGCCAAAGCGCGTGCGCCTCGACACGCGCGAATAGTTCGAATTTCTATACATAGTAAGGCCGAATGTCCCGGGCTCCGCAAAGGAACTGTCCTAAAACGAAAAGCGGAGGAATACAGCGTCAAAGCAGTATACACTGAAATCATACTTTGTCACCCCTTCACACTTCATGTTCGCCGTACCGAACACTGATCCCTTTCGCTACTCTCAGTATGTAGAAACCGCTTTCGCTTCGCCAGAAACGGTCAAAACGAGAACGTTGCTTGATCCGTTCGCGTTTTCGACAGTCACTTCATAGCTGCCTGCCGTCGTCTGGCGCATGAACTGCGGGCACATTTGTTTCGCTTTGCAATTTGGAGCAAGCGCTTGAGGTACGGTAAAAGAAATAGTTTGTTTACCGTTCAGAATCGAAGCCTTTCCTCCGCCTGCGAGTAAGCCGTCCATAAGAACGGTGTTACTGGCGGTAAAGCCGATACCAGTAAGCGTAACCGTGTCACCCACGGAAGCCGTACTCGGGGAGATCGCAAGCAGCCGAATGGAGGCCGCAGGAACGCTTGGAGCTAGGGTTGCCGGATTCCCCGTAGAAGCCGGGGAAGAAGAAGGTTGCGCGGACAGTGGCGACGAGGAAGCCGCGATAACGGAGGTACTCGTCTTGAGAGCATCCGACTCATGCCTGAAATACAGGGCTCCTAAAATTATGAGGAGCACGATGCTGAGAACGATGACTACGGCGCGATTTTGCATACCTCAGTTTTCCGGCGTCGATTCCCATTTGGGCCTCATTTCTTTGCCCCATTTTTCCGGATCGTCGTTATGCATTGTTTCCATTTCTTTTGCGGTATCCGGATGATTCGCTATCACATGATCGGTCATTCTTCTCACCATATCCGGCCATGTTTCGGCGGATAACGCTTCCCCGCATGGGCCGCCGAGTTCTCTGCATGTCATCGTTTTCATATACGTCAAAGTAACGAACGAAATATGAGAATTGCGTGTATTCTTCGGAAGAGCACGACTGCCAGTCGAAACGCTACATATTTTGATACACCAAGGCACTTATATCTTTAATTACCCCGGTTAAGGCATTGAAGTTCGTTCCTTGCGTCATTACGCATACGAGATACGGATCGTTCGGTTTATACACAATGCCGCAATCATGAAGTTCTCTGTTCATCAGGACATTATTCGCAACTACGCTCCGCTCGCCGAATTTCTGCGCCGTGACCGTTTTTGCAGGGAGACCAGCAACGATGCCTTCGGTGAAGTCGGGAAGCGAAAGGAGGTCAAGCGCTTTTTCAGAATAGAACCTGTCAAGATACGTCGCATTGTAAAGTACGCGGAAGAAATATGCATACTGCACCGCAGAAATATAGTCAGGAGTTGCTGCTGCTCCGGAAGGCACTGAAAGCTTGAGATCGGTATAGACCTTTGTTAGTTGGTCCTTCGGTATTGAGTTTTCTAAAAGAAGCGCCGCATTATTATCCGAATTGCCGATCATGTGGGCGAGAAGATCGTTTGCGGTATAGGCGACGCCGGGTCGTATATCATTTGCCGATTTGAAATACTCATTTGCATTCTGATCGTCCCCGCTATAAGAAAATTGCTGCTCGAGAACCGATGGATTTGTTTCCGCCCACTGTAAATAAGCGATCATTATGGGCACCTTAAGAAGGCTCGCGGGATCATATGTATCGTTTTCATTCACGCCGGCCCATTCACCCGATCGGAATGCTACGGTAAACACCGATATACGGTCAGCATTGCCGTCTTTAGTTTCCTTCGCGACAACCGAAGCAAGCTTCGCTTTGAGGGCCATGTCTTCATTACTGGGCGACGGTGTGAGGCTGCATAAAAGTAGAGGACTTATGAGAGGGTATGTCGGGTCAGTTTCCCGCAGTTGCATAGACCTCGACACTGTTGGGACGTTCTCGTGAAAAAAATAACCGGCCATGCCGCCCAAAAGAAAAATAATAACCGCGCTAACACTTCCGAGAATAATACGTTTTGAAGACGATCTCGTTGCCATATGGAGTTGAAACAGTACATCATAGCATTTCATTCACAACCAAGCGCCATAAAGGTCCTTTCTGCAGCAAGGAATGTCTTGCACCCGCATCATCCCGCGGCCGGATACGTCGTGGGGATATTGATTTGAAGCTTATCAATCTCATTGAAAGAGATGTCGGTCGCTATGGAGGGCTCATACATATGGAGCGCTTTGAAGAGCGCGGCGAAGGCTTCGTACAGCGGACTCTCCAGCAAAATCAGCTCTCCTTCGCTTCGAGATAAATAGATGGCGCTTAGAACGGTTCGTTCGAAAGCGTCGATGATCTCCTGGCAGGAACTTTTGGCATACTTCCTCCTATAAAAAGAAATAACGGGATCTATTCCGTTTATATACAACTTCATTCTTTCAGCCAGATTACGATCCTGCGGCTTTGGGGAGCTTAGAAGCCGTTCAAAGCGTATGGCCGGCAGATCTACAATGGTCTCGATTCGGGTTTGACTTCCTTTTGTCTCCCGTTCCATGTTCGGCGATCGAATTTTAGGAATGCGCAATCATTTCGAGATATTCTTTTCCTGGATCGTCTATCCAAAGAAGAAGTTTTTTTCTCATGTCATGCACGGATGCTTACCCCTTTTTTTCGGGTCCGTCAAAATCGCTATATCGGGATTATGATCGAGGCCTTCTCTCTTAAGAGGTGCCATCAGTACTTAAAGTATAGAAAGAAAGTATCTACCAAAAAGAGGAGGCTGGGGATAGGTCCTGGTACCTTTTACGTGCCAAAAGTTGTTGTCCTGACAACGTTCCCTTTTTTGTCGTATGTGACCCATGTGCCCGCCTGTTTGCCTTTCACAAAGCTGCGTGAGCGCATTTTGGTGCCATCCTTCCTGAACCAAACCCACTTCCCTTCCATTTTGCCAGTCTGAGTAAACCCTTTCGCCCAAACGCTGCCGTCTTTGTGATACTGAATATATTTTCGCGGCTTAGGGAGTGCCATATTTAGGTAAACCCCCGCTATGCGACCTAGTTCTCCTTATTGAGCCGCATTCTCTGATGCGTAACAGCATTGCTTCTATTATCTCACAGGCTAGAGGATCAGCCGACGCTCTCCGCGCTGTAACGCGCAATAAGACCGTCCCGCAGAGCACGCTTATAGACGTGCATGAAATATCGGTATGCAAGCGCGATACAGAAAAGCGCCAGGAGCGCTCCGAGTCCGAGCGCCGAGAGAGAAAATCCATGCCCCTGGATAACGCTTCTCATTCCTTCAAATACATACGAGGGAGGAAGTAGCTGCCCGATAGCCTGCATCCAATACGGCAATACCGAAAGCGGGTAAAAAATACCAACAAACGGAGCAAGAACTGCCGGAATAGGCCAGATAAACCATTCTGCCGAAGGTCCAAGACGAAGAACAATCGCAATGCCGAGTATTCCCAGGGCAACTCCGGAAAGATACAAGATAAGCACGAACGGCAGGAGAGCGATGCCGTAGCTGAATATAGAAAAACCGAAAAGAAGCGTCGCAAGTGCAATCATCACCACGAAACTCAATGTGCTCGTCAGAATGCCGACCGCGACCAATCCTGCGATGTATTCTTTCGGAGAAATCGGCGAACCGAACATATTAAGAAAGTTGCGCGACCACACATCCTCAAAGAAAGCGGTATCGATGCTTTGCATCACCCGACCTAAAAAATCCCAGAGCAATATTGCTCCAAGGAAGGTAGATACTACTACGGATCCACCACCGGTCGCCGCGAGATATTTGGTGATGAATCCCCAGAGAATAAGGTCCAAGGCGCCCCATGCGAATATCTGCACAAACCTGGTCGGCGTGGCACGCAGAAGATAGAACTGTCGAAGCGCGAGACCGTAGATGCGGCGTATTTTCATAATTGTATTGGCATGATCACGCGTCTGCCGTTTCGACCGAGAGCGGCTCCCGGGCTATCGAAATGAATAATTCCTCGAGAGTGTCAGTATTGTGTTCCTGGGGCAGCGTCCGAGGATTGCCCTCAAGTATGACTTTTCCATGAGAAACGAAGAGCACCCTGTCACACACATCCGCGACTTCGTACATATTGTGTGAAGTCCAAAGTACGCCTCCCTGGCCCGAGCGCGCATACGAAAGTATCCCTTCGCGGATCGTTTTTGCGGTCGAAGGATCGAGTGATGCCGTCGGCTCGTCAAGGAGAAGGAGTTTCGGTTTATTGAGCATCGCTTTTGCAAGACCGAGCCGGGTCTGTTCTCCGGAAGAGAGCA
>JAFAQP010000018.1 GCA_019246385.1 Patescibacteria group bacterium
GACCAATTCATCCCGCCGCGTGTCCGCGATATCCATATCGATGTCCGGCGCTTTCGGGCGTTCCGGGTTCAGAAAGCGCTCGAAGGGAAGCCTGTATTCGAGCGGATTTATATTCGTCACTCCCGTCAGATACGATACCAGGGAACCGGCCGCCGAACCGCGGGTGGTTGTCAGTATCCCTGCGCTTTTCGCATATGAAAGGAGGTCCGAGACGGTAAGGAAATACGGCGCATACCCTTTAGCATTTATGACCGAAAGCTCATACGTGAGGCGTTTTTCCACTTCTTCGGTCGGCCCAAGGCCGCGTTTAGCAATGCCTTGTCGTGCCGCTTTTTCAAGCTCGGCTTCGTATGTCGTTTCTCCCGAAAGTGGAAACTTAGGGAAGACCCATGAACCGAGATCAAGTTTTACCTCTGCCCGTTTCGCGACCTCTTCGGTATTCGTCAGAGCTTCGGGAAAGTCGCGATAGCGTTCGTTCGCCGTCTCCATGCTAATGAATGTGCGATCGAGTCCGTCAGGCTCGGCTTCCGGATCCGCGATTTTCCGGACCACATCTCGCACGCTCCCGTCTTCCGGCTTGAGATAATACGTATCGTCTCCTGCGAGCAAGGGAAGTCCGAGTCCTTTCGCAATCCCCGCGACGCGCAGCTGCTGATCCCGAATGCTTTCTCTCGGCGCATGGTTCCACGGAAGGCGCGCAAAGACGCTTTCTTTTCCGAGAGCATGCTGTAAACGCTCAATCATGTCTGCCGCACCGCGTCCAAGAAGCATAGTTTCGGGAATAAGGGCAATAAGACCTTTTCCGAAATTTTCAATGTGCGTTCCGTTCGCGTACGGCACGCCAGATGCGCCTTCGCTCGCAGCAGCGAGATGCATCGCGGAGGCAAGCTTGAGAAGATTCTTGTATCCCTCGGTATTTTCGGCGAGGAAAATGATTCGGCCGGAATTGTCTAAGATCGATACGTCGGCGTCTATGCCGAGTATGGCCTTCAGGCCGGCTTTTTCACATGCTTTGTAGAATTCAATGGCGCCGTAGAGATTATTCCTATCCGTAAGCGCGAGAGCCGGCATGCCGAAATACATCGCCGCCTTGACGAGAGGATCGATCTGGGGAATGCCATCAAGGAGCGAATAATGGCTGTGAGCAGAGAGGTGCGAGAATCGGGACATCTTCCCAGCTTACCGCTTCGTACCCCGTGCTTCCAGCTGTGAATTAACCGAAATCAGGGCGATACAATAGCAGAGTGGGTGCGCGATATATCCTAGGGGTTGACGAAGCGGGAAGAGGACCGCTTGCGGGCCCTCTTGCTCTCGGCGTCATCAGCGTTCAGGAAGATTTCGATATCAAAGCGGCATTTCCCGGACTCAACGATTCTAAGCAAGTTCTTCCGGAAAAAAGGGAAGAGCTTTTCTCGATACTCAAAGAGTACGAAGCAAAAAATGTCATCCGATATTCGGTCAATTTCGCAAGCCACCGGTTCATAGATTCCCGCGGCATTACGCCTGCCGCAAAATTCGCCGCCGCGCGCGGCATCCGCACGCTTCTTCCTGATCCGGAAGAAGGAAAAATTTTCCTCGACGGATTATTGAAAGCGCCGCGCGGATACGAGCAGGAAACAATCATACACGGCGACGCGCTCGTTCCCGCAATCATGCTTGCTTCTATCGCCGCCAAAGTGACTCGCGATCGCTTTATGGTGCGCATGGCAAAGCGGTATCCCGCGTACGGCTTCGAACAGCACAAAGGATACGGCACTCCGGAACATATAGAGAAACTTCGTACATACGGCAGCTGCCCTGTCCACCGCCTTTCGTTCCTTTCAAATATCCTGAGTGCTAGTATTTCCGTATGATCGACGACGGGGACGGAACCGACGCGGGCGCTGGGAACGCGCAAGTTCCCGATCTGCCGGTAGACCAAGATCTTGCGCAGCGGGTCGTCGAACTCTATGCAAAAGTAGACGAAACGCTCTCGGATCTGCGGGTGCCGGAGGACGAAAGAAAACAGGTGGAGCAAAACCTTATGGAGGCGATAGCGGCCGATCTGCTGGTGCGATTAGGCGAACAGCTTTCCGACGAGGATAAGAAAGATCTGGCGGATCTTGGAGCGGCCCAAAACGAAGCGGAGCCCGATCTCAATGCTGTCGCAGGTTTTTTCCGCGGCAAATTCAGCCAAGAGGAATTGGTGCGCGCGCTCGCGGTAGCGACGGAAAGCGTGCTTACTGAATTCACCGCCGCGATGCGTTAGAGCCTTGTTTTTCCGATCTTTTCCTGCTATTCTCCCTCTACTATGGTAGTTCGAATGCGGCATACGCGTGCGCATACGGCTAATCGCCGTTCGCATCACGCGCTTAAGGAAAACAGGCTTTCACGCTCCAAAGAAGGCACCGTGCATCCGCGCCACCGCGTACTTTTGGACGGCTCGATGTATCGCGGCCGTTCGGTTTTGGATACGGCATCAAAACGTTTGGCGAGGGCGCAGCGCGCGGCGAAGCGCCGCGGTGACGAG
>JAFAQP010000029.1 GCA_019246385.1 Patescibacteria group bacterium
AGGGAATTATGGTCAATTTATTGACAATCTGGAAAGCGGCTACTTCTCGACCACAGACGCTAATGTAAAGAAGATCGTGCAGGCGTACCTTACGAATCCGGACGCGAAAACCGATGCCGACAAGTACGGACAATCGCTCGTGTTCTATTACACCAAAGACGCCTTCATCAAAGAGCGTCTCTATTCCTCAACGGATCGAAATAGCGTATCGGCATTTACGATGCACGATATGAAAACAGGGAAGGAGATAAGTGAGTGCGTTATTCTTCCGCCAGCTGGGCTGTACAAAGACAGCGACCTGCTCCTCTCCGTTTCGTATGTGGACACGGGCACCGCAATGAAGGACGGCGTGTGTCTCTATCAGCGCAGCGATCCGAATTTCCGGTTCATCGACCTCACTTCCAAGCTGACTGCTAATGAGACGCTTTTCAACGATCCGGCGGGACGGGATCTCAAGGCAACGATCACGAATGTGGACACCGCCCGCAAGACGTTTGATGTGGCGGTATACGATATGACGAAGAAAAGCGCGGACAGCAGTTATGCATACAAGAGAAGCATTACGGTGGCATATTGATTTGCTTGAGCTCGAAATAAGCCGGGGATTATACTAAAGCCACTAGTGCAAAGATGTTCCAAAATGCTACGTTGAGTCCACAGTATGTGGCAACAATGCAAAGATGGGAGGAGAATTATTTCCCTTGTCCGTAATACCGCTTAAGAAGGGCGACGTGTTCCTTATACGTGTCAGAGCAATGGAACCCCCCTGCTTTATCGTGAAAGTAAAAAAGGCAGGAGGTCTTTTTCGGGTTCAAGGCTGCCAAAACTGCGGCGACGCTCGGATTCGCTATAGGGGAAGGCGGCAATCCCGCATTTTGGTACGTGTTATAAGGAGATTTTATATATTTGTCTTTCGAGGTTAAAGGCGGCCACCAATTCCGTACCGCCGGTGGCGGCGTTTTAGAAGCCTTCGCATACTGAACCGTCGCGTCTATCTGGAGTTTCATTCCCGCAAATATGCGATTCCACATAATGCCTGAAATGATGCGCATCTCATTACGGTCATTCGTTTCTCGCTCAAGCATGGAAGCGATAGTAAGCGTTTGCGACAAAGGAACTAACGCTTCGGTCGAAGTGCCGTAATGAGAGAGTATGTCTCTTTGAAATCGTTCGTCTATTAACGCACGCGTATTTGTTGCGGTCGCTCCGAAGCCGACGACATACGTTCCCGGCGAAATAAAACCGTCCGCTATCGGAGGTGTACTCGATGACTGAAGAAAAACTTTTTGTTCCGTAGGCGACCACTCAAGTATTTTGCCAAACACTGCTGCCGCCTGCTCTTTCCGATATCCGGGGTCTACGACAACGAGACGCGCATCGCTCGCCGCTATAAGCTGATACAAGGGAGTAGCGGTTATCGCGCTCGCTAACATGCTCAAGGCCTCCTGGGCATTGTCAGCTGCAGCAGAAAGCTTGGAGTCACCAGTGTCGAGCATGGCGTCCACTCTAGGATCTTCAAGGATGGTCCTTGTTTTCGGATTGACCGTAACTGGGAAAAGTTCGGGCTTCGGCGGTTGCGAAAGAACAATCTCTTCTTTCCAAATGAACATAAGCGGAAGGAGGTAGAGAAACGCCGCCACGCATAGGAGGATTATGACGATTGTCCAAAACGAGCGGCTGCGTACCCACGGTCTTTGCGAAGCGAATTGCCGCGCCATGATCGTTATTCGGCCTCAAAAAGCGCGCTCAAGGATTCGCCGTGGTTCATGCGGCGTATGGCGTCGCCGAATATGCGTCCCACTGAAATGGTTTCTATCTTCGGCGAATGCACGCGGTTAGAAGAAACGGTATCGGTTACGAAAAGCCGCTTGATAGGAGATGCATCAATCACGCTATTCGCATCTCCGGAGAGAATAGCGTGCGTAGCGCATCCGTATACTTCTTTTGCTCCGCTCTCGGCCAAAAGTTCCGCAGCTCGTGAAAGCGTGCCGCAGGTATCTGCCATGTCGTCTACCATAAGGGCTATTTTTCCGCGGACATCCCCTATAAGCTTCATGCGCGCGACCTGGTTCGGTATCTCGCGTTCCTTGTGAATGATAGCAAGATCTGCGTTCTTCATGAGCCGTTTCGCAAACGATTGCGCCCGCGCCACTCCTCCGACGTCCGGAGACACGATTACGAGCTCATCATCGTCTATGGCTTTTTTGAACACCTCCTTAAGGTGGGATATGAATACCGGCCTCGCATATAAATAATCTACATTCGCTGAGCGGAAGAATCCTCCGATGGCGTCCGTGTGAAGATCCATAGTCAGCAAACGGTCAGTTCCCAATTGCTCTATGAGGAGTGCAAACACACGTGCCGATATAGGCTCTCGGGGCTTTCCTTTGCGTTCCTGCCTCGCATAGCCGAAATAGGGAATAACAGCGGTTATTTCGGCCGCTGAGGCGCCCCGTGCAGCATCGAGAGCCAGAAAAAGCCTCATCCAGTTATCGGCCGGCGGATTTGTCGATTGGATCAGAAAGACGCTTTTCCCTCTCAAATTTTCGAGAAATTGAACATGCTGCTCGCCGTCGGCGAACGTCTTTAATCGGACGGCTCCTAGAGAGACGCCCAGTTCAGCTGCTATCTTTTCTGCCAGGCCGTCGTTCCCGCCGAGGCTAAAGATGGCGTAATCCATTACTCGGGAGTATAGCAGGAACACCTGAATTATCTAATCCAGACAGCCCAAAGCGCCTTGTAACCATGCGTAACCCGAAGAAGTTATAGGCTATGCTAATACTTAATAAATTAAATAAATCTTATGGCAGGAGACCGCGGATATGAACAGCGAACTCGTGATCCCGATATCTACAGCGATGCCGAAAGACGGGAAACGGATGAGCGAGATCGCAACAGTACGCCGGTTCGGCGGACCGAGTCGAGCCATCATCCTCATATCTCGATTCCGGTTGAAAGAGAACCGAGGATAGATACCCCGCCGCACGACCCGCATCCGGACAATCATCAATAACGTAGCTTCGTGAGATAATGCCGGAATGGTGCAAATTGAAGAGCTCGGGGAACTTCGCGGCGACGACCTTGCACAGCTGACCGCATTGACGCGAGATCTTCACGAAGACACTCGAACACCGGCTAGAGAGGAGGTCGAGCGGATAGTAAATGATCCGAACATTATTCTCACCGTGGTTCGCGACGGCGAGCGCATTATCGGCATGGCTACGCTTTATATCATTCAAAAATTAGCTCTGCGTTCCTCACTTCTTGAAGAAGTTATTGTGGATGCCTCATACCGGGGACAGGGACTCGGCAGAAGACTAATAGAGGAAGTCATCGCTGTCGCAAAGCAAAGGGGCGTAGAGTCCATTTCGCTTACCTCGCGGTCTGAGCGAGCCGTGGCAAACAAGCTTTATCAGTCGTTAGGATTTCAAAAAAAAGAAACAAACGTATACCGATTGTCTATTTGATATTACATGTCGCGCGTAAAAATAACCGAATACCGGGCTAAGAAGATTCTCCTCGGCGCTGCGTACGAAGGGATTCCAATACTCGAATCCCGCATTCCTGATATGCCGTATACGAAATACGTGCTTAAGGTCGACCAGGGAGTAAAGAAAAGATTCAAACAGGGTCTCGTCGCGCTCGATATCTCCAAGGATGAGGTATCGCGGACGCTCTCTCTCTGGCGGGAGAAGGGGTTCACGCGTTTTCTCGCAGAGCCATATTTTCCGCACGAACAAAGCGAAGAAAAATATCTCTCGCTTGAGCGCGTACGAGAAGGCATCAGGGTACTCTTCGCGGAAGAAGGCGGAATCGATATCGAGGAGCATCCGGAAAAGGTCCGCACTTTCCTTATCAGCTCGCCGGAAGAATCCGAAAGAATCACCGAAGCTACGGGCCTTCCCATTTCTTTTTTTGCAGAGCTGGTGCAGAAATTCGAAGATAATTATTTTGCTTTTCTTGAAATAAACCCGCTCGTCATAAGGGGAAACGAAGTACATCTTTTAGACGCGGCCGCGTTAGTCGACAGTGCCGCGGTTTTTTTCAAGCCGGGATGGAGCGAAACCGATATCATCGAAGCAAACGTTCGTCATAGAGCCGAAGAAAACGTACGGCAACTCCAAAAAACCACACCCGCGTCGCTTAAGCTGACCATACTGAATCCCGATGGCAATCTTTTCCTTTTGCTTTCGGGCGGAGGCGGCTCCATAGTCATCGCGGACGAGGCGGCGCTCCAGAACTCGGCGCGACTCCTTGGCAATTACGGAGAATACAGCGGCGGGCCTACAAGAGAAGAGACCTATCTGTATACGAAAGAGATCCTTTCCCTGATCAAGGATTCGAAAGCAAAGAAAAAAGCGCTCGTCATAGCGGGCGGAATCGCCAACTTTACGGATGTGAAATCCACATTCTCCGGCATTATCGACGCCCTTTCGGAAGAAGCGCCGTCGCTTCGAAAAGAGAAAATTCGCGTATATATACGGCGTGGAGGCCCCAACGAGGTTTCCGGTCTTTCTCTCATGGAAGAATTTCTCAAGAAGGAAGACCTTCTCGGCTCCATTCACGGATCAAGTGCCCCAATTACGCTCGCCATAGACGAAGCACTGTCGTACGTACGCTCATGACAATAGACGATTTCAAAAAAAGAGCGCCGGGAATACTTCTCGTAGGAAACCATCCCGCAACGGCTCAATCGATACTCGATTTCGATTTCTTATCGGGCAAAAAAACGCCATCCGTCTGCGCCATTCTGACCGACGGAAGGAATGCGGAAAAATTCTTCTTTGGAAGAACCGAAGTGCTCATCCCGTGCTACCCGCATGCGCGCGCTCTGCCTCCGCATATCAAAGAAAAGGTAAAGTGGATGCTCAATGTGCAATCCGGCAGACGCGCATATGCATCGACTAAAATCTTCTTCGATTTCTTCCCTGATGCATATGGCGGCGTCATCTTCGCCGAGAACATGCCGGAACGGCATGCGGTCGACCTCATACGGACATATGCCGATAGCAAATTACTTCTCGGCGCAGCAAGCGTCGGCTTCCTTCTTCCGGGTTTTTTGAAGCTGGGCACGGTCGGAGGAGTCGATCCTTCGCAAATCGAAGCGGGCGCTCTCACCGAAGGCGGCTCAGTTGCGGTCGT
>JAFAQP010000107.1 GCA_019246385.1 Patescibacteria group bacterium
GCCGTTCTCTATGACGACAACCCGGTCATACTGAGAGAGATTTACCGTATGGGAAAGTAAATAATTCTTTATATCGGGATCGTCCGGCCATGGGCTGTTGCATCCCGGCTCCGGGCCGGAAAGGGTGATCCAATCGGTAACATCTCCAGTAAAGCTCACTTTCCCATAGGATTGTTCAGCGTAATATTTTTGGAAATTGCCGGAAAAAACGATATTTGCCATCTTGTCCTTGGTCGGCAGACCAGAGACGTCGGTAGCATTGCCGGTCGTCAGAATGACGAGCATATGCTGTGTGCCGACCGAAGCCGGCGAAGGTTCGCTGCCAAGCGTGACCGCCGACGCGTCTGCGACGAATGCTCCCGGAAGCGCGTAACCCGTTACTGTCGCCTTCGTTTCTGAAGGCAATGCCGCCGCCATATTCGCGATCCCCAAAGGAACGGACGTCGTGCCGATCTTAAGAAAATAATAAAATTTGGAATTCGCATCGTTTGAAAAATCGTCCGAGTGAAGAACATCTATCTTTCCTTTCACGGTCACTTGTTTTTCCACGAACGGCTGAACACTCAGTGGCAAATGGCTCCGCGTTCCGGAAAGGATGACATTTTGAAGAAAGGTCTGCGGCGCATCGACAGCGAGCTTCTTCATGAGAGCACTTCGTTCCTTAGCCGCAGAAAGTTCTTGCTTTACCTTCTGTAAGGTCGGAGCAGGCGGAAACTTGCCCTTCGAGGTGGGAGCTACGGCAGAAGTCAAAAAATCGGAAAGATCGCCGGCTCGTGCCGCGAACGCCCTATCGACAGCGGAAAGCGTAGTCGTAGCGGGCGGAGAATCGTCGTGCGCCGTTGCGGCTGTCGGCAAAAAAAGAAAGAGGCCGATAAAAAAGAGGCCTTTAAACTTCACTTACCTATAGTAACGTCCTTTAGAGAGCTTTGAAGGCGGCCCGGGGATTATTCTTTTTGCTTTTTTCTCCATTCCAAAAAAGCGGCTCTTTGTCTTTCGGCGGCCTCGGCAGAGAGCGGTGGACGGACCGGAGGCTCTTCTTGGCTTACCTTTTTGGCTTCTCTATTAATTTCAGCGAAAATGCCCGCGTAATCTTTCGCCCGGTATCGCTCCCGAAGAGCCGGAACCTTTTCGCCCCGCTTTCTTCCCATACCGGTCTTATTTTCGCGCGGCCTTTATGGTCTCCGCGACGTTTTGCGGCACCACTTCATAGTGATCAAACTCCATCGTCATCGAGCCCCTGCCTTCGGTCATGGAGCGCAATGCCGTCGTATACCCGAACATTTCGCTCAAGGGAACTTTTGCATTGACCACTTTGGCGAGCCCCCGGTCTTCTATCGATTCGATCTGTCCGCGCTTCGAGGTCACGTGGCCGGTAATGTCTCCCATGAACTTCTCTGGCACGACGACTTCGACGCGCATGATTGGTTCAAGGATGACGGGCTTGGCGCGTTCGGCGGCGTCCTTGAACGCCTGCGACGCGGCAATCTTAAAGGCAATCTCCGAAGAGTCGACGTCATGGTAAGAGCCGTCATTAAGCTCGACGGAAATATCTTCCATATGGAAGCCTGCCACGATGCCGCGCTCCATAGCTTCCTTGACGCCCTTTTTGACGGCGGGAATGAACTCCTGCGGAATTACGCCTCCCTTGATATTGTTCACGAACTCGAAATGGTCTTCCCTTTCGACATTGTTCTTTTGCTTTACTCCTACCTCTACTGGTTCCATCGGCTTTATCTTAATGACGACGTGGCCGTATTGACCCTTCCCTCCCGTCTGCTTAATGTATTTGTTTTCCGCTTCGGCCTCTTTTTGAATGGTCTCGCGATACGCGACCTGCGGCTTACCGGTATTTGCATCAACATTGAACTCGCGTTTCATGCGGTCGACGAGTATCTCGAGATGCAGTTCACCCATACCGGAGATGATCGTTTCCATGGTCTCGGTATCCGAGGTGACGCGGAACGTCGGATCTTCGTCTGAAAGTTTTTTCAAAGCCATACCCATCCTTTCCTGATCGCCCTTGGTCTTGGGCTCGATACGCATCGAAACGACCGGCTCGGGAAATTTTATTTCTTCGAGAATGATCGGATTTGTTTCGTCGCACAAGGTATGCGATGTTTTCGCGTCCTTGAGGCCGACAGCTGCCGCTATTTCTCCCGCAAACACCGTTTTCACTTCTTCGCGCTTATCTGCCTGCAGCCGAACGATACGGCCGAGGCGCTCTTTGGAACCGGTCGAGGAGTTGTATATATAGGAACCCGCTTCGACGACGCCCGAATACACGCGGAAGAAGGTGAGCGCGCCGACGAACGGGTCGGTCTGCAGCTTGAAGGCAAGCGCGCAGAACGGTTCATCGTCAGCAGCGTGACGCATGACCGGATCGCCAGTCTTCGGATTCACTCCGGTCACCGGAGGAATATCGAGCGGCGAAGGTAAGTATTCGACGACGGCGTCCAGAACGAGCTGCACGCCTTTGTTCTTCAAAGCTGATCCGCAAAAAACAGGAACGATCGAGTTGGCGATCACCGCTTTGCGCAGCGTCGCCTTGAGTTCGGGAATTGAAGGCTCCGTGCCGTCGAGATATGCCGCCATCTGCTCGTCGTTTTCAGAGACTATCTTTTCAACCAGTTCGCCCCGGTGCTTCTCGACTTCCGCTTTCAGATTTTCCGGAATAGCGCCGCGGCGAATGACGCTTCCCATTTCTCCTTCGAAATAGACCGCTTCACGCGTCAAAAGATCGATAACGCCGTCGTGATCGCCTTCTTCTCCGATCGGTATCTGCATGCGGACAGCCGACTTGGTAAGGCGATCGATAATGGAATGGAAAGAGCGTTCGAACGATGCGCCTGTCCTGTCGAGCTTATTTATGAAACAGATACGGGGAACTTTCCCTTCGTCCGCATAGCGCCAGTTCGTTTCCGACTGCGGCTCTACGCCCGCGACGCCGTCAAAGACGACGACTGCGCCGTCTAACACGCGCAGCGAACGCTTCACTTCGACGGTAAAATCGATGTGGCCCGGCGTGTCGATGATGTTGAAGCGAATCTTCTTGGTGATATCTTTCTTGTCTTCCTCTGTCGTCGGCGTCCAAAAACAGGTGACGGCGGCGGCGGTTATCGTGATACCGCGTTCGCGCTCCTGCTCCATCCAGTCGGTCGTCGTCTCTCCTTCGTGAACCTCTCCTATCTTGTGCTGCGCGCCGGTGTAATACAACACGCGCTCGGACGTGGTGGTTTTTCCGGCGTCAATGTGCGCGATAATGCCGAAGTTCCGGACTCGTTCTAACGGGTAGTCTCGTGTTGCCATGAGTGTGAGATAAAAAGAAAACGCGCGATGGCGTTAGAGAAAGTATACCGGACAGAGTCAAAAAAGTAAATAATTCAGACGCGCTCCCGGTCGAGACAGGTCATTACGATGATGAGCGCAGCGAATGCGACGACGACCATGATACTAATCGATTTTTCGATGAAGTCGCCCGACGGAAGTACGCCCCAGATCGCGAGGATCCCGATAAGCGCGAGGAGCGCTGCTGAAACGATGAGCACCAGTAACGTACTCCGACGTATTTGTCTGAATATGGGATCGACGACTCGGGGCATGCCGGGCTCCTGCTTGTCGAAATATTTTCCCGCTTTCATGACGATGACGGTGGCGAGTGCGAGTACCCCGAGCGTTTCGAGCGATTTTGATGCGACGTCGTCGCTTAAAAGGCCGGCGATCGCACAAATAGCAATGAGTGAAAGCACCGATACCGACATAATGAACAGGAGCGCTGCTTTGTTCTGTATCGATCCCATAGAACTATGCTATCACCTGCAGACCGAGGTGTTTTGTAAATTACCAGGCCAAGTGAGCAAAGGCGCGGTTCGATTCCGCCATGCGGTGCACGTCTTCTTTTTTCTTTATCGCAGTTCCCTCGTTTTTCGCGGCCGCGAGTATCTCGTTCGC
>JAFAQP010000009.1 GCA_019246385.1 Patescibacteria group bacterium
ATCAAAGACGGTAATTTTTCCTAGGTCGTCAGGAGCTGTATAAACAGGCCACGACCTCCGTTTCTTGGCCATCTCTATATGTGCTAACTGCACCTGTCTACCAGAAAAACGCTTTTCAAGATGGAGATATAATCCCGCGAGAGCAAAATAAACACGTATCGGTTTTAAATTATCTAGTGGATGTTGCGCAGCATATGCGTCAACGATGTACTGATGAATAAACTCGGGATCGCCCTTCTGCAAAGTGTACAGGGACAATTCATCGTACGCTTCCTGGTCCGTCATTAAATGAATTCTATCAATGAACGAGCTGGCCGTTTGATACGAAGTTGAAACTTCGATACAAATTTAAGATTTATAATATTCTTCCTTGTCTAATTTCAGTTTCCAATCTTCAAACGCTATCTGCGCCTCGCCGCGTAATAGCTGCCGCAAGGAGCCGTTAGCTTGTTTCAACATTTTTTTAGCTGTGGTCCCGATAAGTGCCCAATTTTTGTCATCTGCAAATCCTATTGCAGAGGCATTGGCAACACTGTTTCCGTAATATATTCTTTTTATCCCTGCATTAAAAAGACTTTCAGTTAAACATCCGGGGCAGGGCTCTGCGCTGGTATAAAGAGCACAGTTAACAAGATCGTTTCTTTCCGTGTTTT
Organism: Patescibacteria group bacterium; assembly: GCA_019246385.1. GTDB lineage: Bacteria > Patescibacteriota > Minisyncoccia > Phycocordibacterales > Phycocordibacteraceae > Phycocordibacter. The sequence continues at coordinate 654 of JAFAQP010000009.1, forward strand.
TACAGGCATCCCGAATGGCTTCGATCTCGCCATGGGCAGAAGGGTCATGGTACAAGGTGACCCTATTCTTGCCTCGACCTATCACCTCCCCCGTATTCAAGTCAACGACTACGGCACCGAATGGGCCGCCTCCTTCGTCTACACTTTTTATTGAAAGAGCAATTGCTTGCCGCATATACGTCTTTCTTTGCGCTTCGTGCCTCCAAAAGACTTCAGAAAATTTTGCTTTTCTTTTAGGGCGCACCGTCTCCCTTTCGTTCATGAGCACGTATAAATACTAATTTCTTAACTGCTTGTCAACAATTGCTGGCCGTCCGGTACGATGTTCGAACTTTTATACCTTAGGCATTTCAGCTGTAAACACGAACATTTGCCAAATATGGCCATTGATATCGCGGAATGATTTATCGTACATAAACGCTTCTGACTCCGGGTCAGGTTTTGTCATGTCAGTAGCACCAGCTGCGATTGCCTTCTCAAAGAAGGAATCTACCTCAACCTTCGTATTAAACTCTACACAAAGAATTTGATTATTGTTTATAGTCTCAGGAGTAGCATTAATAAAACCTGCGAAGCGCTGGTCTTCAAGAAGCATCACATACGTATTGTCATTAATTTTTACGTTTGTCCCGCCTGGGCCGACAAATTGCTCATTCTTCACCATTCCTAGAGATGCAAAGAATCTATCTGTGTCAGCAACGTTTCTAATCGGTAGATTAATGTAGGTATTTTTCATAGTTGTAAAAGTATACCAAAAACCTCTGGCTGCTGGCTGGGACGATATCCGAATCGAATTGGTCTAACGGATCAGCGAAAGAGTATATAATTCCTCAGTATGGGTAAATTCGCATTGTTGCTCTTGGCATTGCTACTTCTTTTTCTCGGCGTATTGGGAGTAAGGACAATACCGCATACACAGCGCCAATCGATATCGAATCAAAATATTTCAGCGGGGCCGGCTGCCAGTCTTCCGGCAGCTACCACTTCTGTAGACTATTCTACTAGTACCCGACCCAATCAAACGGTCTCGACGTGTCCGCCGGGAGCATATTGCATAAACCAACCTCATAAATGCCCTCCAGGAGCTTTTTGCCTACCGCACCCACCGATCAATTACGCTAAATAACGGACCGGCGTCTGGGACGATATGCGAACGGATGCCTTAATCAGATATCTTCATAGGCGATATGGAAGGCTTATGAGACTTGGGTTTAGTGCGAATTGCTGGATACGCACCCAGAATACTCTTCCCTGTAATACGCCCAAGAATATAATCAAAGAGATAATACCAAAGGAGGGTGACAAAAATGTTATAGAAAAATCCTTTTTCGGCCCTACGACCAGAGCTATAAACCATATTCTCTGGTAGAAAGACGACACGCCCTGCCATCTTGAGGTCTTTTAAAAAAACTATCTCGTCTCCAGCGGCGTGAAGATTTACGTTGTAGCCACGCCACGCAGTCTTTCTGAATGCTGTATTGCATCCCGGAATACTCAAAACAAATTTAAAGTATCTGTAAATAAATGCCTGGAATCGGTAGTAGCTATCTACAAAAAGTTTGCCATACCACGGTCCATCTGAAAACGTACATGGTCCGGCTACTGCCATAATATTTTCATCACTAGCAAAAACATCTATAAAATTACGAACCCAACCCGCCGGATATATCGTGTCGGCATCAGTCGAAATTATTACTTCTCCTTTTGCTCGTAGTGTCCCCGTCTGCCGAGCGGCGCATACGCCGCGCATAGATTCAAAAACAACCACGGCGTCCATTTCTTTAGCTATTCTAGTCGTCGCGTCTGTGCTGTTATTATCGACAACGATAATTTCTATTTGACCCTGATAGTCTTGCTCTTTTAGAGATCGTAAACAGTCGGCTATATAGCCTTCTTCGTTATATGCGGGTATAACAACTGACACGAGGGGTCTATACACAAGAGTATGGTAACTCTAAAAGTTCTGACTCAAGGGCTTTGCTGAACAGTTCGGTCTCGTAATTTTCACCGTCAAGCCCCACAAGGATTTCCGAGGAAATCATAGGTTATCAAAAATATGCTCCTCGGATTAACCTGTTTCGAAAATTATGATTTCTGAAAGAATCGTCTTTTTTAATTATTGGAATTAGCCAAGGCTTGATTGGTATTGGCTTCATCGGAATTTAGAGCTGCCAACTGTGAATCAATACCATTTAAATCCTGAGACAAATTAGAATCCGATGTAGCAGTTACCGGATTGTTTAGTGCCACCGCACCGCCTCCTTGGTGGTTGGTAAGTACCCCTCCGATCACGAGGACTAACGCAAGCCCAATTGGGGTTACTATTTTCCAATAGTGAACGAAAGGACTAAGTATGGGTCTTTGCCCAATACTTGATTCTGTTTTTTCGGTTCGCAATCTATTTAAAATATGTGCAAGACCAGTCTGTGGCACAGCTACATGATCACTCTGAGATTCTAGTACGGATGCAGAAGAAAAAACTGCTTGGATCTCAGCTTGAAAATCGGTATATGTATTGAAGATGGAAGACTCTGATATTCCCTCTTCGCGAAGGCGCAAAGCTTCAGTCAAGATCTCTTCAATCTTTTGTTCTCGTGCTGTGTTCATACATGTATTTTTTTGAAAAGCTTTCCTAATGTCCTCAAACCTCGTGATTGTGTTTGCCGTATCGCCATTTCGCTTTTTCCTGTCATTGCTGATATTTCTTTGTTAGTAAGCCCACTCATAAATTTCAACGTAATGATTTCCTGTTGATCCTCAGTAAGGCGCTGAAGACACTCTTGTACATATTCCCATTGCTCTTCTCTGATGGCTCGGTCTTCTGCATTTGGTGATTCATCCCCAACGGCCTCTATGATCTCGAGATTTTGTACCTTTACGATACTTTGTTTCCGTCTGAAATCTATAACAGCATTCCGGGCAATCGTGTAGAAGTATGCAAGAGGCGAGGCGTCCGTGATCCTGAAAGATTTAATCGATCTGTATGCCTTCAGAAAGACTTCCTGTGTGAGATCTTCCGCCTGTTCCTTACTTCCTGTCCTCGTGTAAATGTACTTGTAGATTGGAGAGTAGTAGTCGGTGTAGATGAGGCTAAATGCTTCCGTATCCCCTTTCTTTGCTTTCTGCAGTACCTTCCGAATATCAGCCGTGCTGTCCATGGAGTGTAACGGGTAAGGGTCTTTATTTGGGACCTTTCCAAACGGCACAATGAGAACGCTCCAGCGCTCTCATTGTACGTTCGGATACAACCTAGTGCGTCGTCGGAGTCGTAGAAGTTTTGACGTTAAGAGCTTTCAATCCTTTCACGATTGTTTGAGCATCTTGTCGCGCAGTTTGAAGATCCTGGCTTCCTGTCTTGATATTTGCGCGAGCTGCAAGCAGTGCTGTGTGGTTTGATGCTATGACCGCCGCATTGCCCTGATCGGGAACGAGAGAAGAAACGCCGTTTAATGCATTCTGTCCCTGGACTCCGGAATCAGCGACCTTTGCATTGAGGTCAGCAAGCGCTGTCTGGAGAGCCGAAACATCCTTTCCTGCTGACTGATCGGCGGTGATCCGTGCCTGGAGCTTGGCGCTGAGAGTTGTCATGAGACCGTCAATCGTTGTAATGCGGTCCGAGGAGGCAACAATATATCCTCGTGGGATAACGAGGGCGTAGATACGAAAGGCTGTGAAGATCGACTTCGAATCGCTCCTAAGGGTGGGTAGATCCGTCTCTCCATCAATTTTCGCTTTAAGCGAAGTGAGGCCGGTTATGTTCGTTTGCACCTCCGCAGAAAGGTTCGATTTCACCGTAGCGGAAACGTTCTTCATCGACTGAATACGAGTATTCAAGTTGTTGAGGGAGGTAATCCGGGCAGTGATGTCCTTATCGCTCTGAGCGATAATCTTTGCGACTTGCTGTTGCTGATTTGCCAGCTTCACAGACGTTGATGCAGTGACCCCCACTGTCGTGTCGGCAAGGGCGGGGAGAGCTACAAAGCCCCCCATGAGCGACGCTGCGGCAAGCAAAGAAACTACAGAGGTTGAGATTTTCTTAGAGATCATAATGAATTTAATTAGCTGCTAACACCTTATTTAACGAAAGAAGGGCAAAAGTGTGACTATTGACTGTTTAACCCAGCATCCGTATTGGCGCTATCAGATTTAAGACCCGACATCTGAGCGTCAACATTTGCCATGTCCTGAGTGAGGGCAGCGTCTGAATTACCTGTTGAGGAAACAGTATTCGTTGATCCTTGAGGATTACTGGAAGTCTGGGTTGAAGTTTGGGTGACCGAACTGTTTGACTGCGTACTTGAATACGTTGCGGGAGAATTAGCTGGCATATTGAAGTGACGCCACGCTAGAAAACCGAGAAGTGCAAGAACTATTACCACGATGCCAATTTTTAGACCATTCGTCATAGATTGAGTATAGATTAGTAAGCACTACCTAGCCTATTAATTATAGTACAAATACTGGGAGACATGTTCTTCATGAAGTCAGTGGTCAACGGGTCGTATCAATCTTCTGGATAGTAAAAAAGCTAGCTAAAAACAAATCTTTCCAAAGCACATGGGCAGATCTCCATCGAGATACCATTTGCCGTTAAATTTCACGATCTTTATTGTAGAACCATCAGCAAGTTTGCAGTCGCCATACGTATCCGTTCGATCAACCAGCGTCTGACAGCCACGGAAGGTGTAATAGTTCTCAAACGTGCTATGCGCAATATCGATTTGGTGGTTCTCGTACACAAAAAAGACTCCTCCAATAGTGAGGAGACACACTATCAAAATCCATACGGCCTTGTTTCTGAAGAGCTTCATACCTGTATAATTTTAACTGAAGATGAAAGTCACAGTACTTATATCAACGAGACCGTCAAGACGGCTCAACCGTTTGTGACCTCTCGAGGTCTTTATACTTTACTAGTCTGCTGCTATCGGAATGTCACTGGTCTAGTATGTGGCTTGAAATATAGAGATGACTTTGAAAAGTTGGTTCGAATCCTAGAAGGGTCTAGACAGAGGAACGGCTATTTGCGACTCGGACACACTATATTGCTTCCATTTTAGCGAGAATGCGATTGACCGTTTTCCAGGTACGGGTAGTAATCGCTTTCCCATGCTCTCGCTCGAGGGATTGCATCATTCGAGGACCGTCAGTTTTACGCATGTCAACGACTGTGCATAGCTCCTTTCGCGGATGCTTGAAGAAGGTAACCACTAGATAATTCGGTTTTTCATCTTTTACCCCTTTGAAGGGATCTTTCTTCGCGAGTTTCTGTAATTCATCGTGGCTACGGACAATGACTGCACGGCTGAATTTGAGTTTCGCCTCCAATCCGTGTTCGATCTTTTTCTCAAGTGCTTCATCATTCTTCAAATGAGAGTCAAACACTACGTTTCCGCTTGCAATGACAGTATGGACATTTTTGAATCCAAGCGCCTCGAAAGCGCTCTTCAGCTTCTCGCCTGTCATATTCGGATTGCCGGGACCAACCCCTCGTATCAGGGCCACATATCGCATACCTTTAATCAAACGAGCCTGTCTTTACAGACCCTGCACGCTCATAGTTGGCAAATATGACTCCTGTCGGTGAAACTTTGCTATCGATAAGCTTGAAAGCAGCGGGAATAACGCCCTCCGCAAATAAGCGCTTGCCCGGTCCGAGGGTTATCGGAAATATTTTTAACCACAGCGCATCGACCAAGTCGTGCTTCAGGAGAGTTTGGATTAAATTGCCACTACCGTGCACCTGGATTTCAATTCCGCTTCCCTCTTTGAGTTTCTTGACCGCTTCAGCAACGTCGCCTTCAAGTACTATCGTCTTCTCCCACACGGGAGTAAACGGTACATCTGCCGCAACATACTTTGTGGCCTTGTTGATTCCGTTACCTATAAAGTTACCGGCTTCGTTATGGTTCGGCCAGTACGGAGCCCAGATGTCATATGTTCTTTTTCCAAGTAGAAGGTCGAACGGATGACCCATCTGCTCAAACATGATCTTGCCGGTGAAATCATCGACGTACGGAACGGTCCAACCGCCGTATGCAAAACCTCCCGACGTGTCTTCCTCGGGACCTCCTGGCGCCTGCATGACGCCATCGAGGGTGATCATCGACAGAACGACAAGTTTTCTCACGCGCTTATTTTAACAAATACAAATTGTAAATATTCTGTAAAGTTACGCTAGAGGAAATTTTAGGCGAGCGGTAGTTCCTTTCCCCACTTCGCTTTCTAACATCGCTGAACCGCTGGACTGTTCTGCTAACTCCTTCACTATGGCAAGTCCAAGTCCGGTACCGTTAGAGCGCTCTCCCTTATAAAAACGATCGAATACATGCGGCAAATCCTTGGCGGGAATGCCTGAACCCGTGTCTGTGATGCTTATAACAGCCTGTTTATTTTCTTCGGTAAGGCCAACCGAGATCGACGCGCCCCTTGGCGTATGCTCAATCGCATTTTGGAGCAGATTGAGAATCATACGTTCAAAATTTGAAGGATGACCTCTAACATAGAACGCTTCAGCTTTCACAAAGCTCATGGTAATGCCTTTCTCTTCAGCAATAGGTTCCAGTTTTTCCATCTCTTTTTCAATGAGCGCCTTCAGTTCTACTCGTGCTTCTTCCGTAGTCGCAGTTTGAATTCCTGATCGAGCCAATGTGAGGAGATCTTTTGCCATAGTCGAGAGGCGATCTATCTCATCAATACTGCTGCGCAATGTTGATTGGACCGCCTCTTTCACGGGCGACGGGTTACGAAGCAGGACTTCCATATCATTCTTCATGACCGCAAGTGGCGTTCGCAATTCATGCGAGGCGTTTTCGGAAAACTTTTTTTGCGCCTCCAGCGAGCGCTGTATAGGGCGGAGCGTGTATCCGGCAAGGACATAGCTTGCGCCCGCTGCAGCAATGAGAATAAAGACATCAATAAGGACTATTTCGTTTTGAACGCTATCAAGCGTGTGCTGTACGAAGTGGTGGTGTGAATCAGGCCCCGCAAAGTCGCCCTCATCGGCGTCGTTCAGATTGTGGGCGACGCTCTGGAAGAGAACGAGACTGAATCCGAGAAGAATGAGGGCAAGAATGCCTACATAAATTCCCGTTAACTTCAGCCGAGCCCAAAAGAAAACTTTATGATCGGAGTCTGTAGCCGATCCCTCGAACGGTTTCAAGCGTGGTGCCATAATCATCCTTCAGCTTATTCCTTACGTTATTAATATGCACGTCCATCACTCTGCTCAGAGGATTGAAATGGAAATCCCAAAGATGGTCGATAATTTGTTGTCGATTTATTACCTCCCCTGGCTTTGACATAAAAAATTCAAGGATTCTGAATTCTTTAAGGGTTAAATTGATCTTTTTGTCCCCCTTGAATACCTCCTGCGTCGCGGGCTTCAGTACAAGATCTCCGACTTCGAGATTTGGAGAAAGAGTCGGTCGTGGACGCCGAGACAGCGCCCGCATGCGGGACAACAACTCTTCAAAAGAAAATGGTTTGACCAAATAATCGTCCGCGCCGCTGTCGAGACCAAGAATCTTATCTTCCGTCGTGTCGCGCGAGGTTAGCATGATGATCGGCGTCATAACACCTTGCTCGCGAAGAGATCTGCATATTGCAATACCGTTTTTGCGTGGCAACGTTATATCAAGGACTACGATGTCGTAATCGGCATGACTTATAAGCAACCGGCGTTCCGCGTCCTCGCCATCTGCTAAACAATCGACAGCGTAGCCCTCCTGCCGAAAGCCTCGGGTCAAGGAATCGGCAAGTTTATGATTATCTTCAACGACGAGAACGCGCATGGATAGGCACACTATAGGAGAAATCGTTAAGAAAGTGTAAAGCCTCGCGGGCTTAAAATTTCGGGGCACCGCACGCCTTCAAATCAGGAAGAGTTAACGGTGTACCGGTCGCCGAACGGTCCGCCATCACTGGACACGGAAGGGTAAGCGGCGACGGTCGCAGGCCGAGCAAAAATTGATCGGTAGTAAGGCCGCCTCTGTATTCAAAATGCGGCAAGTCGCCTGTTCCTCCCGATTCCAAGTGACAATATGACGCTATGGAGATAAGTCTTGTCCAATTGATGTTGTATCCCTTTACTCGATCCGCCACATCAACGGCATATCCGAAGTTGTGCAGGCTATGCCCGGGTGCCGCTTCAGAAATAATATGACCGTCCACCGTTCTTCCTTGCTGATAAATTTGCGCTTGCTCTGCCATCGATCTGAATCCGGCTGTGATGCGGAGATCATATCCATACACAGATGCGACGGCTATAAAACACTGATTGACTTGATTCAAAAAGTTAGGATTTTCAGCCGTCGGTAGGGGTGCCATCCTTTGTGCGATATGGATAGAAGGATTGAAAAAGTACAGTATTCCGAGCGCGAATATAAGAAATAAGAAAATGACGAAATACCCAGTCCCGAATTTTAGGAACCCCGAGGTGCCGTCCATCCGCAAACGCTACGGCTATGAATGTAAAGATTGTGTAAGCTTCCATGCAAAAACCCCTCTCGCAAGAGGGGTTTTTGTTACTCTGATCGAAGCGTCTTATTGATCCGACGTGTCGGACGAAGAGCTGCCTTCGTTGGCTTCGCTTGCAGCATTGCCGTCGTTGTCACCTTGTCTGCCCGGATGACCGAGCGAAACTGAAGTGGCCGCAACGTTTGTACCGCTTACGGTGCCCTGAACGAAGACCTTGTCGCCCACCTTGATATCAGCGAGTGTGGCTGCCGCACCTTTATTGGTGACGGACGCCTTGCTCGCGTCAACCGTGTATGACGCTCCGCCCTCATCAGACTCCTCGCCGATGACGAGAGTCGTCCCAGAGATGCTTGACACTACGCCATCCCCGCCAAGCGGAGCATGACCGTGAGAGGCATTGGTGTCGGTATCCGCCGGATCGTTTGCAGACTCCGGTGTATCGACTGCCGAAGCCGAACCGCTGCTGGTCGAAGCGCTGCTGGTCGAAGCGCTGACCGTTGCCGGAGCAGTTGTTGTGGGAGCGGTCTGTGCGCTCACCATGAGCGCCGTGCCGCCAATTGCTCCGAGAAGTGTCATGCCCCCAGCGATAAGAGCTAGTTTGCTTTTTAGCATGTCTCTTTGATTATCTAATAACAACTGTAGTGTAGGAAAGGGTGTGTAAAGCGTCTGTAAATTTAATGATTCTAAGATTTACCGGTTTCTAAGACTCGAATCGATTTCGCGGCTCAAAATATAGAAACGGACTTTTGATGCGTCTGAGACGAAAATCATCGGTTGCCCAACTACGGCTCAACCACTTGTGACCTCTCTGGGTCGTTCGATACTTTCCTAGACTGCTGCGGGTCAGGGACTCGAACCCCAATTAACTGCTCCAGAGGCAGCTGTCCTACCTTTAGACGAACCCGCAAATACGGATACTCACCGCAATGCTTAGTGAGGATAGCTAAAAAAAACAATTGTTACAAATCTCCAGAGAACTTCTTGACAACCGTCCCCTCCGAGAATACATTTTGATTATCCCGTATGGGTACCGTTACGCATATCATTAGCCTTTTGGGCCTCCTTCTTCGAAGGGGAGATGTGCGTGCGTACCTGTAACAAACTGGTTCGCGAAAGCGCATCTCCCCTTCCAAAAGAAGGGGTTTTTGTTTGTACGGGAGGTCGAAATTATTAGAGACAACTATACTTCTATGGAATTCGCTAAATTCGAACGTCGAAGCAGTCCCGAATTGCATTTACCTGGCCAGTGCGTCGATTGCTGGGCCTTCGGCGGCGACCACGAATCCTGGTGTATAAAAGGCAACAAGAGAAGGACGAAGAAAGGAAGATCAGTCTTCTAACACCTTCGCGAGCGAGTGCGGACTGTTTTCTTTGACCGATGCACCGGAGACTATTTGAAACTCAACGTTCTTTCCGAATTCCTTCAGATTCCGCGCCCCGACGTATCCCATTGAAACGCGTATCCCGCCGACCAGGCGTTCGATCACTTCCTCTAAAGAGCCGGCATACGGAACGAGCGCTGAAACGCCTTCCGGTACGATGCCTTTCGAGGTGCCCAAATACCTATCGTTCGCCTTCCCTTTTTTGAGGACCGCCAAGGATCCCATGCCCCGATATTCTTTATATTTTTTCCCATCCATCTCGACCATTTTCCCCGGCGAAGCATCGGTGCCGGCAAGCATATTCCCCAGCATGACCGCCGAAGCTCCCGCCCCCAAGGCCTTTGCGATATCTCCAGAAGTTCGCATGCCCCCGTCGGCGATGACCGGCACTCCTTTTTTCTTCGCAACAGCAGCAACCTCCATGATGGCCGAGAGTTGCGGAACGCCGACCCCTGAAACAATACGCGTCGTGCAGATGGAGCCGGGCCCTATGCCGACTTTTATGCCGTCCGCGAATTTGACTAGCTCTTCCGCTGCTTCCGCGGTGGCGATATTCCCCACGAGGAGGGGCGTTTTGCCTATTGCTTTTTTTATTTTTTTCGCGCCCACGATGACGTTCAGGTTGTGTCCATGAGCGGAATCTATTGAAATGACATCAGCGCCCGCTTTCTTGAGTGCGACCGCGCGCTCGAGATCGAACGCGCTACAGGCTGCCCCGACTGATACACCTGCCTTTTTCGCCTCAGCGACCATCCGCGCTTCTTCTTCGACCGTATTGCTGCGATGGATGATGCCCAAGCCTCCCATTTTGCCGAGCGCAACAGCCATTTCGGTTTCGGTCACTTTATCCATGGCAGCGGACAGGATAGGAATACGCAAAGAAAAACCACGAGCTATCGCGGTTTCTGCGTTCGCCTCGCGCGGCTCCACGGAACTTTCGGCCGGACGGATGAGAACGTCGTCAAATGTTAGGAATTTTCCCTGGTGTACTTTCCCCATGCTTCAGGATAGCATGGAAGAACTCTTTTGCAAGAAACGAGAGATATGAAGATCGCCGTTTTGGTTTCCGGGCAGGGTTCTATCCTCGAAGCGCTTATCAGGGAGCGCGTACCAATCGCCCTTGTCGCGGGAGATCGCGAATGTCGGGCGCTTGAAGCCGCCGAGAATGCAGGCATTCCGACAGAGCTTGTCGAACGAGGCGACTTCGGAGCGAGTTTTGACCGCCATGAGTACACGGAAAGACTGATGCATGTTCTTAAAACGTACGGGATAGAGCTGGTCGCTATGGCGGGATTCATGACCTTCCTTTCCGAAGAATTCTTCGAAAATTTCGGTGGAAGAGTCCTCAATACGCACCCTTCCCTTCTCCCGCGCTTCAAAGGAGACCATGCAGTCCGTGACGCTCTCGAATCTGGCGCACAGGAAACTGGATGCACCATCCACATTGCAACTGAAAAACTCGACGAAGGACAAATAATCGCCCAGGAAACAGTACCGATACATGAGGGCGATACGGTCGATGCTCTACACGAAAGGATCAAGCAAGCGGAACGCAGACTGTATCCGAGGATACTCAAGGACATTGTTTCGGGAGAGCTTGCCCTTCCTCGGAAGGAGGATATAATCAAAAGCGACAATTGAATACGTATCAAGAGCGCGGGATCTTCGAAAGAAAATAGAGATTTGGCTCGAATCCGCCGGCAACCCTAAGGTAGCAAACGCCTCGAACGGGTGCTTCCAACCCTTCGGGGAAAGATGCTTAACAACCTCTCTCCTTATCAAGGAGAGATTTTATTATCTATCTCATCATGCTTCATTTACTCAAAACATATACGACCGAATCAGTCACGGCAGGCCATCCGGACAAAGTGTGCGACCAGATCTCCGATGCGATCCTTGACGCGTGCCTCACCGAAGATCCACTTTCGCGCGTTGCGGTCGAGACGTTCGGCAGCCACGGATGCCTCATGATAGGCGGAGAGGTCAAGACCAAAGCGAGCGTCGATTACGAAGCTATCGCGCGGCAGGTATATGCGGATATAGGCTATACGGAACAATTGGAAATATTTGAACGCGTCGCGAAACAATCGGGGGATATCGCCATGGGTGTTGATACCGGCGGCGCGGGCGATCAGGGGATCATGTACGGATATGCGACGGATGAGACGAAAGAAATGCTTCCTTTGGGCGTCGTTCTTGCGCACGCTCTCGCAAAACGCCTCGAGAGCCTCCGGAGGGATGGCACGCTTCCCTGGGCGCGACCAGACGGAAAGACCCAGGTCACCATTTCAAGCGGAAAAGTGGTAACGGCCCTCACATCGACACAGCACGCCGAAGAAGCTTCGCAGGAAGAGATACGAGCCGATCTTATAGAACATTTATTCACGCCAGTTCTCGGGAGCACTGAAGGCATCGAGATACTCGTCAATCCGACCGGAAAATTCACCGTCGGCGGCTTTGCCGCCGACGCCGGCCTCACCGGCCGGAAAATAATGGTAGACACGTACGGCGGACTCATGCCGCATGGCGGCGGAGCATTTTCCGGAAAAGATGCGACGAAAGTCGACCGTTCGGCCGCGTACATGTGCCGATTCGTCGCGAAGAATCTGGTAGCAAACGGCTACGGCAAAAAAGTATTGGTCACAGTTGCTTATGCGATAGGCCGCGCCGATCCGGTCATGGTCGAAGCGTTTGATGACTCGGGAAAAGATCTGACCGATATCGTAACGAAGCAATTTGATTTCAGGCCGCGCGCCATCATCGAGCGCCTGGGTCTCACCCGTCCGATATTTCGGGACACAGCCGCATACGGACATTTCGGCGTTTCCGGGCGGCCCTGGGAAAAGGTTGAGAAGATCTAGGCGACCAGGTATCCGCCGAGAACAAGAAGACACGCCGCTCCGAACTTCCACACGAAACGCGACCGGTCGAGTTTTTCGTGAAGAGGCATTTTGAGAATGGCCTGTGCCGTCCCTGTAACTGCAAAAAGCACGAGCGGAAATAACGCCTCAAACGCGTTTACCTGGGATACGGCGGCAAAAATGACTGCCTGGCCCAATAAAAGCGCGTACAT
>JAFAQP010000028.1 GCA_019246385.1 Patescibacteria group bacterium
CGAGACGGAATTCCTTAAGTCCACGGAACAATCCTTTCGTGCGTTGGGGTTTTGCGATGCGCGATTCTTTCTGAAGACCATAGCCGATTTGCACTGCCGTGTAACCGTCGGTTTCGGGCGTTTTGACCTGCGTTACCGTTACCTTGGGTGCAACGACGATGGTGACGGGGTGCACACGACCATCCGCATCGAAAACTTGCGTCATTCCTTTTTTCGTTCCAACTAAGAATTTCATAGGATAAGAAAAATGCGCTCATGGCATGTGCGCCAAAGCGCGACTTACCATTGGTCCGAGCGGAGCCTATCGGGCGCCCGTACGTAGCGTATAGCGAGTATATGCGCTTTTGTGGAAAACGCAAGCCATAGACAAACGGCAATTTTTTCACTACTCTGAATACCATCACCACTATCTATTGAATGAACCCACACGTTGAAAGAGTGAATGGAAAGGTATACAGAACGGTAGATCTAAATCCGCGCACGTTGCCTTACACCTTTCGTCTTTTAAACACCCGTAGAATGAGAGCCATTGCTGCAATGCAAAATGAGTATGGCGTGCGGATCGATGTGATCGCGAAAGACGGCGAGAGCTACACCGACAGAAGACACGGCGGAGAAGCTGTGCACAAAAGAGTGCCGCCCGGATCAGTGTACGTTCGAATTTCTGGCAAAGCCTTCTCACAATCTTTAAACGGAAATCCTTAATGCTGTAGCGTCAAAAAAACCGCACAAGGCGGTTTTTTTACATCATTCTCACATCCACCGATACACCGGAAGGCAGGGATAAGTTCGTTAATGCGTCGATTATTTTTGGCGTCGGATTCATGATGTCCACTATCCTTTTGTGTGTGCGGATCTCGAATTGTTCTCGCGCGTCTTTATAGACAAAGGGCGAGGCGTTCACCGTGAACTTGCGGATGTCGGTCGGCAACGGTACGGGGCCTACGATGTCAGCCTCGAAGCGAAGCGCCGTGTCGATTATCTGCTTTACGGACTGGTCCAAAACCTTGTGGTCATAGCCGCGTACTCGAAGGCGTAACCGTGAAAGAGCAGCAGGCGCCGCTTCTGCGGCGCCTGCGCTTTTTTTCGGCGCACGTTTAGTGGTTTTCGATTTGTCAGCCATTTGTTACAAGGGACTTTCCAAGAATATCCTGAGAATTACGCGATGACTTTCGTTACGACTCCCGCTCCGACGGTCTTTCCTCCTTCGCGGATGGCGAAGCGCTGCTGCTCTTCGAGAGCGACGGGCGCCACGAGCTTTACCTTGAACTTCATGGTATCGCCCGGCATGACCATCTCGACTCCCTCTGGAAGCGTGACTTCCCCCGTAACGTCGGTCGTGCGTACGTAGAACTGCGGCTTATAGCCGGTAAAGAACGGCGTGTGGCGGCCTCCTTCTTCCTTGCCGAGAATATATACTTCCGCCTCAAAGTCGGTGTGCGGCGTAACCGTGCCGGGCTTGGCGATAACCTGTCCCCGATGCACATCTTCTTTCTTCGTGCCGCGAAGGAGGACGCCGGCGTTATCGCCAGCCATTCCCTCCTGGAGAGACTTATTGAACATTTCGATGCCGGTAACGGTTGTCTTCGCGGTCGGGTGAAGACCGACGATCTCAATTTCTTCTCCCACCTTGACGACACCGCGCTCAATGCGGCCAGTAACCACGGTGCCGCGGCCTTCAATCGAGAAAATGTCCTCTATCGGCATAAGGAAAGGCTTTGCGGTATCGCGCTCCGGTTGAGGAATGTATTCGTCCAGTGACTTCACGAGTTCCATCACTTTTTCAGACCATTCGGATCCCGTCGGATTTTCAAGAGCTTTGAGTCCCGAGCCGCGTATGACTGGTGCGGCGCCTCCGTCGAAGCCTTGCTTCGTTAAAAGTTCGCGGACTTCTTCTTCAACGAGGTCGACAAGGTCCTTGTCGTCGACCATGTCCACTTTGTTCAGGAAAACGACAATCTTCGGAACGCCAACCTGTTTTGCGAGGAGAATGTGTTCACGCGTCTGAGGCATTACGCCGTCCGTGGCGGCAACTACGAGGATGGCGCCGTCCATCTGGGCTGCGCCGGTAATCATGTTCTTGATGTAGTCCGCGTGTCCCGGCGCGTCGATGTGCGCATAGTGCCGGGTCGGCGTTTCGTATTCGGAGTGCGAGAGTGAAATGGTAATACCGCGCGCTTTTTCCTCGGGCGCGTTGTCGATCTGATCGACGCCTTTCACAGTCGCCGTGTAGCCATTCCCCGCCTTCGAGAGGACGGTGAGGATGGCTGCGGTCAAGGTGGTCTTGCCGTGGTCGACGTGGCCGATGGTGCCGACGTTGACATGCGGCTTGGTGCGAGAGAATTCTGCCATATAAATTAATTAATGGATGCGTAACGGCTTAGTAAGTAATGACTTGAAACAAAGAGCGCTAAGCTCTTTTTCGCCAAGACCGCACAACGGAAGGGTCTAGACAAAAATACACGCGTGAAGCGTTGGAGATACTCTATATGAATGTTACAAAACCGTCAAGAATCCGGACTTATTTGAGTTTTCCGGTCTTTCCGGTCGCGCGATCAATAAAATATGTACCGCAGTCCGAGCATGTTACACCGTTCATAGCGGCCCCCTCACTCTCATATACCTGGTAAAGCAATTTCGAACCATCGTCAGAAAGACCGACGCCGTTATCAGTTCCGTACGGAAAGTATTGTGGCTGTCTGGTCTTTGTATCGATGACGCATACAGTACTGAAAGTTGCGTATCCGACAACACTCAAATCCTTGGTAAAAATAGCAGGCATTGTGCTTGTCGGAATGTATCCTTTCTCTACACAGATCGATGGCAAATCTTTTGCATACAGGTCAGAAAGAAGAACTGCTGGTCCCCAGCGCTCGCCATTTTGATAGATCCAATTTTTATCCCGCCAGCCGTTAAACGTGTCCAGATCGGCTCCCGCTATAATCTGAGAAACGTAATATGCATGATACTTGTCTTTCGCAGTCAATGTTGAAGAAGTTTCATCATGACTCATGGGAGAAAAAATAATCTGAAAGGAGCTGGGATCAGCGCCGATAAGTATCTTCCCATAAATGAACACGTGAGAACTGTCCTTTGCATAATCCGCATTCAACACAGCAAAAAAGGTTGGGTCCGCATTCTGAACTATGTCTGTACAGCGATACACGTGCTTTTTATCCTTTGCGAATTCGCCTAAACTGGAAATTTGAAGAGTGGAATAGTCAACGCCAGAAACTTTTGCACCCATACAATACAAAGAGCCGTCATATACGGAATACCAGTTAAGAATATAATTGTGACTTCCTCCTAGCATGCTCGGCATGAGCCAAAGCGGTACAATTTCCATTCCGAGCACGTTCGCATAGGGATCTTGAGTTTTTACATTCTCTTTTCCAATGGAGCGGATGTTCGCGCTATGTATCTGATTCCAATAAATTATTCCGGCAACAAAGCATACGCCGATTGATATTAAAAGGATTTTTTTAAGCACTTCGTAAGGATACTACTCCACAGAAAGAGCCGGAAGACATCATTTTTCGACGTTTTTTATCTAGCGACGTTCTGCAATACAGCGGCCTAGCCGTACTGGCATTCGAAAAGCTTTTGGTCGACCGCAGGCCCCACGAACGATCCGTTGAGATAGTATCCCCGCCTGTCCTTTCCGTAACCGTTATCGAGACCTTCGAAAGTGGCGGGATCGGCTCCTGCGACAATCGTGTTTTGGTAATAGATGTGCAGAGCGTCTTTAGAGTACGGGTAACCGTCGGTGCATCCCTCTTTCGGAGTTTGCCAGAGCACTTCAAATGTTCTGACATCGGCCCCGACGATAGGGTCGGCATGGAAATAGATCGTGTCTCCGCTTATGCCGTATTCGTATGCATATCTTTCGTTAGTTTGGTTTAAAGGCTTAAAGCGGGAAGGATCGGCGTCCAGCAATCTCGTCCCGTCATAATAAACGGCATTTTTATCGACCGCGTATGTAAGTTCGATATATTCGTCCATATTTTCACGAAGCGCGCCACGAATCAATTTAAACGACGATGCATCTGCGTTTATTTTCTTGCCGCCATAATAAATACTTCCAGAGTCTTTTGCCCATCCGGTCAGAAACAATGCTTGGGGAACTGACGGACTTTCATATGCTGGCGGTTTGGGACAGTCATCGCTACACACGCCGTGCGTGTGGCTTTCAGGAACGGCTTCAAAATAGGGCAACGGTTCGGGCTGGTCAGCGGTAGGCGTTTGAGGCGCGGTAGAAGGCGTGCTTGGAAGCAAAAGCACAACAGAGCTGGTAGCAAGCGGCGAGAGAAGGACGACACGGCGGTTGGTCGTATGAAGCACATATGCTCCGGCAAGCGTGACGAAAACGAGAATGGCGAGAAAAACGCTGACGTTTCGTTTCATGCATTTTTGACCGTCCGATATTTCCTACCTTTATCTGCCTTACTGAGCGAAAAGCCCTCCAATAAAATGCTCGACGGCACTGAAGGCGCTCGCGATAGATTCTCCCCAGGAGCGCATAGCGACGGGCGAACCGTTGAAAGAGCAGGTATAGGTGGTCGCATCCTCAAGTCCTTGCGAAGTGCACCATCCTTTGCAGGCGCTTGATCCCCCGTCAATGTTTATAGTGCTCGATTTTCCTCCTGTCGGCGCGTATGTGCATGTGTCGTGGGGACCGCTTGAACCTCCGCCTCCACCGCTCGCTCCTCCCGAAAAGATCTGCGCCCCCGCATATGCGCAACTAAATTTCGCATTGTTTTCTGCCCCAAGAGAAATGCACCATCCTTTGCACGCATCTGCCCCACCTTCTATTTGGATGGTGCTCGAATCGGCATCGGTAGTATATGCGCATGATTGCGTGGTCGGGTCTTTTGGCGGTGACGGCTGACTTGGTGAAGGCACATATGGAACTCCCCCGGTAATGACATAATTCTTTCCGTTAGCTCCATTGCAACTGTTTCGTGCGGTATCGATATCGGCAGACGTTGGATTATCGAGCGTAGCCGAAAGCGCGAATGATTCTCCTTTTCCGACCGGGCAGACATTCAGGCGGTAATTCGCTTTGGTGGAATCATCAATGATCGGCTGGTCAAGGTATCCTTTCTCATAGAGAACGCGGGTGATCGCTTTGTCATAGTTTTCTCCTTCATATCCGACGAGCCCGACGCCGGAGCCGTTCAATCCCCCTCCTTTTATGGCGTACGTGCCGTACGCGTCATAGTAGGCATTCAGGGCTCCCGCTATCTTGAGCAGGTCCGCCTTCCGTTCCGCGTCCGTCATCGGTCCCCGCACGGCGAAAGAAGTCTGGCATTGCGCCGATAGGCCATTTTCGCCGTACACGGTATCGATCCGGGTATATGTTCCTGCCGGCAAACCTTTAAAAGACTCGTCTTTGTTCGTACCGGAAACAGGTACGGAAAGCGATACCGATTCTATGTCCCCGTTTTTATCAAGAATTTCATATGAGCGGGACGTTGCATCATGCGCGCTCCATGTAACATTTAAGTGCTGGCCCGGAGAGACCGGATTCGGCGCATAAGAAATGCTGCAGGAAATCGCGGCAGCATTGCCCCCGGAAACAACGTAATTGTTGCCGTAGACAGTGTATACACCGTTCGCTCCTGTCGCATTGCAGCTTTGCTTCATGGCAGCAATATCCGCTGTCGAAGGATTGTCAAGTCGCGCAGAAAGTCCATAAGTTCCATCGGGGCAAAGAGCAAGATAATAATTATTCTGGTTAGACGGTGAATCGATGATAAGGCGGCTCAGGTACCCTTTTTCATAGAGCGCTCGCGTAATTGCCTTTTGATACGCTTCCTGTTCGCGCGACACATAGCCTTGTCCCGTATTATTCACCCCGGTTCCCGGAAGGAAATACGAGCCGTTCGCGTCGTAATAGGCGTTCAAAGCGCCGGCTATTTCGCGTATATCGGCCTTGCGTGCCGTATCCGCAGGATTTTCCGTGCCGGAAACCGTGAATGTTGTCGTCGCGACGCCGCC
>JAFAQP010000048.1 GCA_019246385.1 Patescibacteria group bacterium
ATCCGGACATTATGCATGTGGAAGAAGGGCAGATAGAACCGCTCCGCGACATTGAAATAATAAATCTCGAATTGGTTCTCGCGGACATGCAGACGGTTGCGAAGCGGCTCCACAATATCGAACGAGACGCGAAACGCGACGACAAGACGGCTCTGTTGGAGCAGGCAGCGCTCGGAAAGGCGGAAAGCGCCTTGTCGGGTGGCGCTTTCGCAAGCTCAGCTCATTTTACCGCCGAGGAGACGAAGGCGATAAAGTTGTTGAATCTTCTGACTATGAAACCGATCATGTATGCGCTGAACAAAAAAGCCGGAGGTCACAATTTAGACGAAGCGAAAGATCCGCGTTACGCGAAACTTCTTCAAGCCCTCAACGAGATGCATGCGATATACGTCCTCGTCGATGCTGCGATAGAAGGAGAGCTGAACGATGTGGCGGGAGACGATAAGGAACAGCTTCGCCGTGAGTTTGGCGTTCTGGGTGACGGCGTGGACGAACTTATCCGCTCCGCGTATCGCCTGCTCGGTCTCATGACCTATTTCACGACTGGAAAGGACGAAACGAGAGGATGGACCGTGAAAAAAGGTTCGACAGCACCGGAGGCCGGCGCCGCGATACACAGCGACTTCAAAGACAAATTCATCCGTGCCGAAATCGTTCCTTCGGAAACGCTTCTTGAAGCCGGTTCTTATTCGGCCGCAAGGGAGCGCGGTTCCATCCGCACGGAAGGGAAGGAATACGTCGTCAAGGATGGAGACGTCATCGAATTCAAGATATAGGCGTGTTAGATTAAATGCATGGAGGCCGCGACATCGCGAACAGGTCCCAAAGAGTTTTTCCTTTGGCTCGGCACAGTTCTCTCTTTTTATGTAAGCGTTATTTCGCTTCTCAATCTTTTCTTCAATTACATTAATCGAGCGTATCCGGACGCGCTTGCCGGATACGGAGACCCGTATTCATCTTCGACCCGCTTTTCCATAGCGGCCCTCGTTGTTCTTTTTCCGCTGTTCCTCGTTCTCATGCGACTCATTCGGAAGGATATCGCCGCTCATCCCGAGAAACGCGATTTGTGGGTCCGCAAATGGGCGCTCGGCTTTACGCTTTTCATTGCCGGCATCACGATGGCCACCGATCTCGTACTTCTTTTGAACGCGTATCTAAACGGAGAGGTTACGGCGCGGTTCATTCTGAAAGCGCTGGTCGTATTTCTCGTCGCTGGCGCCGCATTCCTTCATTTCCTTGCCGATTTATGGGGGTATTGGGCCTCGAATCTGCCACGGGCGCGAGCGGTCGCCATCGCGGCGGCCACTGCGGTCTTTGCCACCGTGCTTGCGGGATTTTTCATTATCGGCACACCTCAGCATGCGCGCCTCGTTCGGTTTGACGATCAAAAAGTGTCCGATCTTCAGAGCGTTCAGTGGTTCGTTGTTAATTATTGGCAGAATAAAGGAAAATTGCCTGCGGCTCTTTCGGATTTGAATAATCCCATTTCAGGTTATCGACCTCCCGTCGACTCGCAGACAGGCGTGCAATACGGCTACCAAGCGATCGGCAAAACATCTTTCGTACTTTGCGCCGTTTTTAACGATGAAACTCAGCCGAATTCTGTGCGCGCCTTCTCGCAACCGGTACCCGCTAGCGTTCCCGCGGGAGAATTCTATCCGGGGAAAGATCTTATGAGCGATACATGGGAACACACTGCAGGAAAAAATTGTTTTCTGCGCAGCATCGATCCCGCCCGATATCCCGTGAATACGCCGCTCGCAAAGCCTTTGTAATGCAGTTATGATAGCCGGATGGCGGAGATCTACGACCACAGACGGTTAGAAAAAAAATGGCAAGAAGAATGGGAGAAAGCGCGCCTGTATGAAACTCCCGACGACCTAGCAGGAAAAGAAAATTTTTACGCGCTCGTAGAATATCCCTATCCATCGGGCGATCTCCATGTCGGACACTGGTATGCCTTTTCAGTGCCTGACATATTCGCGCGATATAAGCGCATGCAGGGATATAACGTCCTCTATCCTATCGGGTTCGATGCGTTCGGTCTCCCCGCGGAAAATGCCGCGATCAAACATAAGATCGATCCGGCCAAATGGACTTGGGAAAACATACAGCGTATGAGAACACAGCTCCGCTCCATGGGAGCTATGTTCGATTGGTCCCGTGAAGCCGTCGCCTGCGATTCGAGTTATTACAAGTGGACGCAATGGCTGTTCCTCAAGTTTTTTGAAAAAGGTTTGGCATATCGCGGCAAAGCTCTGGTGAACTGGGATCCCGTCGACATGACGGTTCTCGCGAACGAGCAGGTGCTGCCTGACGGCACTGCAGAGCGCTCCGGCGCGAAAGTCGAAAAGAGGGAATTAGAACAATGGTTCATACGGATCACCGAATATGCGGACCGTCTTCTTGAAGACCTCGGCCCTTTGCCGTGGCCTGAACCTATAAAGGAAGCCCAGCGCAACTGGATAGGAAAAAGCGACGGGCTTATCTTCAGTTCTCCCGTTAAGGATTCTGATCTCGTCGTCGAAACCTTTTCCGCCCATTTCGAAGCATTTACCGCGGACACGTTCGTGGTTATCGCTCCTGACCATCCCTTGCTTCCGCAGCTTTTAGAGGGGGTGCCCGGTGCTTCGGACATTCTCGCGGCTGCTCAAGAAATGGCGGCAAAGAGGCGCCATGCCGGATATGTGGCGGAAAAAGAGGTCGAAGGAATATTTACCGGCCGTTATACGGTTGATCCTGTTGGAAACGGAGAGCTGCCTATCTGGATAGCCAGCTACGCTTTAGCCGATTATGGAACCGGCATCGTAAAATGCTCCGCGCACGACGAGCGAGATTTCGTCTTTGCGAAAAAATACGGTATCCCTCTGAAGGTAACTCTCGTGCCGGAAGATCCGGCGTTACGGAAGCGTGTGGAAGCGAAAGAGGTGTGCTACTCGGATATGGATAACGGCATGCTTCTTGAACCTCGGCCTTTTGCCATGCGAAAAGCCGCTCTCGCACGAAACGAAATAATCGCGTACGCAGAATCGAAGCATCTAGCGAAAAAAACGACGACATATAAGCTGCACGACTGGCTTGTCTCACGGCAGCGCTACTGGGGCGCGCCCATACCCGTCGTATACGATCCTCAGGGAAAGGCACACGCGATACCGGAGGAGCATCTGCCCTGGACGCTGCCGACCGACATAGATTTTACTCCCACCGGAACGGCGCCTCTCGCGCGCTCAAAGGAATTGATAGATCGCACCGAAAGAACATTCGGAAAAGGATGGAGGCCGGAAACAGATACGCTGGACACGTTCGTCGATTCTTCTTGGTATTTTCTACGCTACCTTGATCCTAAAAATACCGCGGAGTTTTCCGCGATCGAAAAACAGAAAAAATGGATGCCAGTCGCGAGGTATTCCGGCGGAGCGGAACATACGACCATGCATCTTCTGTACTCGCGGTTTTTCTATAAGGCGCTGTATGACATGGGACTCGTCACCGAACTCGAACCGTACAGTTCCCGCATGAATCGCGGCATCATCCTTGCGGAAGACGGAAGAAAGATGAGTAAGCGCTGGGGAAATGTCGTCAATCCGGACGAGCAAGTGGCGAATGTCGGCGCCGACGCCGTGCGCACGTATCTCGCGTTCATAGGGCCATACAATGAAGTCGGCTCCTATCCGTGGAATACGAACGGACTCATCGGCGTACGGCGTTTCCTCGAGCGCGTCGCCGGCCTTGCTCATAGGGCGTCTTCTTCGGAGTCGGTTTCAGAGCGGCTATCTATACTCATGAATCAGACGATAAAGAAAGTAGGAGAGGATATCGAATCGATGAAATTCAATACTTCCGTTTCCGCTCTCATGATATTTGCGAACGAATTGCAAAAAATGTCGGCGGTTCCCTCCGAAGCGTACAGCCTCCTCATCCGCCTGCTTGCTCCGTTCGCGCCGCACCTCGCGGAAGAATTATGGCATTCGACGGGTAACGAGGGATCGGTACACACCGCTCCATGGCCCGCATTTAATGCTTCAAAGCTTGAGGCGGATGCGGTAACAATCGGCGTCCAGATTGCCGGCAAAACGCGCGGAAGCCTCACTGTATCGCGGAATGCGACCGAAAAAGAAGCGCTTTTGGCCGCTCAAGGGGACTCGCGCCTTGCCGCTCTCATTCCTCAGTCCCCCAGGCGTGTCGTATACGTTCCCGGAAAGATACTGAACGTCGTCCCGTAGCCGGGGAGGAGTGGAAAACCTGGGCATAAGTTTGACGATTATACAAATCATGATATAAAGGACGTATGCCAAAACTGCAGTTCAATCCCGGCCAAGTAAGTAAAAGACTCGTTCAAAACCTGCCCGACCGTTCCCGCGATGTCGTCGTGTCCCGTTTCGGCCTCGGAGCGAAAAAAAGATCGGAGACCCTCGACGCTATAGGCAAGCGGTATGGAATCACGCGCGAGCGCGTACGGCAGATCGAGAACCACGCCATAAAATTGATACAGGACTCGCATGCCCTGGCGAAGGAAGCGGCGGCGTTCGGCTCTCTGGAAAACGCTATACGCGAACTTGGCGGCATTCTTCCCGAAGACAAGCTCCTCGATGAATTCGCAAAGGATGAGGAAGCCAAGAACAATCTTTATTTCCTTTTGGTAGTGGGAAAGCCGTTCAATGTCGCGAAAGCGAACAACGACTTCAAAACCCGCTGGTTCGTCGATCCTGATCTCGCAAAGCGCGTAGAGGAGGCGCTGAAGCAGGTACATTCCACTGTCAAACCTTCCGAAATTTTACCGGAAGATAAACTCGTTGAGCACGTCCTTTCGTGTCTCACCCAGGTAAGCGCGAAATACCGGAACAAGGATGTTGTTCGCCAGTATCTCGAACTCTCTAACTGCCTGCGGCGCAACCCGCTCGGCGAATGGGGAAAGCCTGACGCGCCCGGCATACGAGTCAAGAACATTCGCGACCATGCGTACTTCGCTCTGAAACGCCATGGATCGCCGATGCACTTCAGGGAAGTCGCGCGCGCTATCGGCAAATATTTCGGAAAAGATGCGCATGAAGCAACGACGCACAATGAACTCATCAAGGATCCGCGCTTCGTCCTCGTCGGTCGCGGCATCTATGCGCTTAAGGAGTGGGGATATCGGGCGGGCCCTGTCGTCGAAATAATCAAACATATCCTCAAAGAGTCAGGGCCTCTTTCACGAGAAGAGATAATGAAGCGGGTCGCGAAGGAACGCTACGTCAAGGAAAATACAATCCTCGTGAACCTACAGAATCCGGCATTCCTAAAAATAGGAGGCAGGTACGCGCTGAAGCCGAGCCATAACTGAACGGCTGCGCGCAGGGTGCGTGATATATTTCGCCTATGACATGGCAGCGGCTACGCGTGATCATACCTCTTATCCTCGTCGCGATCCTTCTCCTTATCTATTTCTCCCCTGAAACCGCCGCTCTTGTGTACGCCGTAGTGGCGTTCCTCGCGCCTCTATGGCTGCCGGCACTTCTGGCCTATATCGCATGGCCTTTGTGGCTCACGCTTGCCAGGTCACAATTCGTTTCCGGCATACCCTACGCGACTTTGGAACTGAAACCAGGAACTGAGACGCCGAAGACCGCACGCGCGATGGAATTGGTTTTTTACTCCCTGTATCACCGTACCGACATAACGAAACGGCAATATCTCCTCGGTCATGTGCGTGCATGGTGGTCCTTCGAGATATACATACATGCCGGCAAGGCCCGTTTTTTCGTCCACATTCCCGAAAGCCACGTACCCGGGTTCACCGCGCGCATGGAGGGGGAGTATCACGATATGGGCATAGAAACGGTCCACGATTATTCCCGCGAAATACCGTTCCATTTCCCTTCAATGCGCATCCATATGCGCGAGTATGCCCTCGCGAAACCAGATCCTTACCCGTTGCAGACGTACGAGGCGTATGAAGCGAAAGGGATCGACCAAATGGCGCGTATGATTGAAAAAGCCGCGGAAATTTCGGAAGAGGAACACGTGCTTATCTCTTACATTCTCCGCCCGCATCAGCGCGAAAGGCAGAGCTATTTCGAGGAACCGAAAAATACGCTTCACGAGGATGCGCACCGCATCATCGCCGGTATCATAGGTCCGCACGGCGATCTCCGAGCGATTCCTCCGGCAAAACAATCGGCTGTCCGTGCGATAGAAAAAGCTCTTAACAAGCCCTCTTTCGATTGCGGCATTCGCGTCGCATACATGGCGGCAGCTGAATCGTATAACGAAACATACGCAGCGTCCCTTGATGTTTTTTTTGAAGACTTCAATGATTCCGAGTTAAACGGTTTTGTCGCATACGATCCCGTAGAACACGAGAATTTCCTGAAAAAAGAAATATTCGCCCTATCACCATATCTCAAAGCCCATTATCTCGTCGATCTGTACCGGCGGAGAGCCTTTTTCGCGCCGCCCTATGTCGCGCAGTCGTTCGTTTTAAACACGGAAGAGCTGGCAACCGTTTTTCACATGCCCTATCGCGGCAGAGGCGGCGTACTTGCTCATCGCTCTTACATTGAGCTTGAGCCACCGGCAAATTTGCCGGTATGAGAGACGTGCTCTGTGCCCGCATTGCAGCTTTCGTTTTCAGCATAGTTGCTGTCTATAGTATTGCCTTCGGCGCGCCAAGCGATTATCCGTCAGGTACTCTGGTGTCGATATCATCCGGCGCAACTGTCGCGAAGATCGCCTCCACATTAGGAAGCGATCATGCGGTCCGGTTTCCGAAGATTTTTTCTGTTCTCGTCCGCTTAGAGGGTCAGTCGATCCCGGCCGGAACGTACTTTCTTTCGAAAAAAGAGAATATTTTTTCGCTCGCATATCGTTTTTCTCATGGAAAAACCGGCCTCGTGCCCGTGAAAGTCACTATTCCAGAAGGAACAAGCGTGCGGCAAATGGCGGCGATATTGAAGGCGAAATTAAAGGCTTTCGATACGGAAAAGTTTTTGTCCCTCGCGCGACCCGATGAAGGATATCTATTCCCAGATACCTATTTTTTGCTTCCCGGTGTTTCGCCGGAATCGGTGATCGCGCTCATGAAAGGAACGTTCATCAGGCGTACTGCAAGTCTCAATACGGAGGTGCGTGATTCCGGCAGGAGTGAAACTGACGTCATTATTATGGCATCGCTTCTTGAAAAAGAAGGTCGGCAACCAACCACGCGCCGTATCATCGCCGGTATTTTGTGGCATAGGCTGTCTTTGGGGATGCCGCTTCAGGTCGATGCGACTTTCGGATACATCCTAGGGAATGACGCGCACAGTCCCTCGCCGGCTGATCTCACAATAGATTCTCCATATAACACATACAAAAACAAAGGTTTACCTCCCGGTCCCATCGATAATCCCGGATTGGAAGCGATTGAGGACGCGACAACCCCTATTCCAACGCCATACCTCTACTATGTGACCGATAAGAACGGCGATATTTTTTACGCGCGCACATACGCCGAGCATATAAGGAATATAGAAAAAGCCGCACTCCTCGACAAACAATCGAGCGCATAGCGGTTGCATGAACTCGAATCGGGGTGGCGATTTTTGCCAGCCCCGTTACACTAGTTTCTATGCAAACTGTTTTTGTGGGCTTATCGGGCGGCGTTGACTCCGCAGTTTCGGCATATTTGCTGAAAAAACAAGGATACGAGGTAATCGGCGCATTCATTAAAGGATGGGAGCCGCATTTTTTGTCCTGTACCGGCACGGAAGATCGTTTGTCCGCCATGCAGGTTGCCGCGCATCTCAATATACCGTTCATCGCGTATGACCTGGAAGAAGAATACAAGAGCCGCATAGTTGATTACTTTGTAAATGAATACAAAAAAGGAAGAACGCCGAATCCGGACGTCATGTGTAACCGTATAATCAAATTCGGCGAATTCTGGCGGCGAACACAGGCAGACGGAGCGGATGCCATAGCGACCGGGCACTACGCGGAAAATATGCGGACAGATTCCGCCTTCGACCTGCTTGTGTCGAAAGATACAGAAAAGGACCAGACCTACTTCCTATGGACGCTAACGCAGGAGGATCTTTCTCATACTTTATTCCCGATCGGCTCCATGACCAAATCCGAAGTTCGCAAACTGGCCGAAAAGATTGGTTTGCCGAATGCGAAAAGGAAAGACTCCCAGGGTCTGTGTTTTCTGGGCCATGTCGATATGGCGGAATTTCTGAAACGATATATTCCTGCACAAAGCGGAATCGTACGGGATGAGTCGGGTACGGAAATAGGTAAACATTCGGGCGTGTGGTTCTACACCATAGGCCAGCGTCGTGGCTTTTCCGTTCCTTCGAGCGAACCCTACTACGTAGTAGGAAAGGATATCGAGAAAAACGAAATAATAGCGTCGAAAATCCCGTCCGGAGAACACCCGAAAAAAGAATATGCATTCGCAGAGACAAATTGGATAAGCGGAACGGCGCCGAAAGGCGGCCTGTTTGTCCGATATCGCTATCGCCAGCCGCTTTTACCGGCATCTTTTGAGAACGACAAAATAGTGTTTGAAACGCCGCAGCTTATCGCTCCCGGTCAGTCGTTGGTTTTCTATGACGCAGACAAAAGAAGATGCGTGGGAGGAGCGGTGGCGCTCTGAATGGTACTATTCGCTTATGCCGCTCATCATAAAAGGCGACGGGGAGCGCCAGGAATTCAAAATTGAGAAACTCGTCCGTTCTCTTGAGCACGCGGGTGCCGACGCAGATCTTTCAGAGCGAATCGCCGAAGAGATAAGGGAAGGCGTGATCGAGGGAATGACGACGACCGAAATATACAAAAAGGCGTTCCAGCTTCTCCATAAGCATGAGCATGTCGCTGCGGCGAGATACTCCATGCGCCGGGCGATACTCGATTTAGGTCCGACCGGGTTTCCTTTCGAGGACTATGTCAGCGAATTGTTCCGGGCTCAGGGGTACGAGACCGCCGCACGGGTAGTCGTACAAGGCCGCTGCATAGAGCATGAGGTTGACGTCGTTATGAAAAAAGACGGCCATACAGCGGGCGCGGAACTCAAATTCCATAACACACCAGGCCTGAAAACCGACGTGAAGATCGTTCTCTATGTGCGAGCCCGATACTGGGACATACAATGGGGGGCGGAGGATCGCAAGGAAAGGGGCATAGACGAGGGAATTCTCATTACCAATACGAAATTCACTACAAGCGCCGAGCGTTACGCTCAATGTTGCGGCATACGCCTCATCGGATGGAACTATCCGTACGGCGCCGGGCTCGCCGACATGATAAAGAATACGGGCGTATATCCCGTCACTGTTTTAACAACGCTCTCGCGCGCAGAAAAAATACGTCTCATGGCGGAAGGAGTCGCTTTATGCCACGATATACTCCGTAAACCGGGAGCCGTGGAAATGTTAGGCCTGTCGAGCGGAAAACTGGAAAGCGTTCTTGCTGAAACGAAAGCGGTCTGCCTTACCTGAAGTATGTCGCAATATTATAAACCTGACCGGAAACAAGACTGGAATTACGGCGGCGCCAAATGGCGGCTTTCGCGCTCCAAGATAGACCTTTTTATCGAATGTCCGCTCTGCTTTTATATCGATAATAAGCTCGGTACGGCGCGTCCTCCAGGCTATCCTTTTAGCCTCAATGCCGCAGTAGACAAGCTCTTGAAAAAAGAGTTCGACATTCATCGCGCGAAGAACACTCGTCACCCCTTGTGTGAGGCGTACGGCATAGAGGCTGTCCCGTTCTCCCATCCGAAACTCGATACGTGGCGCGAGAACTTCAAAGGCGTCGAGTACAAGCACGCGCCCACGGGCTTTACGGTTTCGGGCGCGGTAGACGACGTATGGATCAATCCGAAAGGCGAGTTGCATGTCGTCGACTACAAGGCAACATCCAAAGACGGCGAAGTGACGCTTGATGCTGATTGGCAGGATGGATACAAGCGGCAGATGGAGGTGTATCAATGGCTTCTGCGCAAGAACGGCTTTACCGTCTCCGATACTGGATATTTCGTCTACGTGAACGGGCGCACCGATGCGGAAGCTTTCGACGGGAAACTCGAATTCGACGTCAAACTTATCCCATATACCGGTTCGGACAGCTGGATAGAAAAAACGCTTCTCGATATCAAAGCCTGTCTCACTTCCGATGACATTCCCGTTTCGGGAGACGAGTGCGACTATTGTCCGTATCGCGACGCAGCGGGGAAGAAATTGCAGTCCCTTGTCGTAAAAAAGGCCGTCGCACATACTAAAAGCACGGAGCCGGTTACTCCTCGAAAAAATCATGCACGATCACTTTTCGAATAATTTCAAGACCCGCGTTATCGCGGTAGTAAAGAAAATCCCGAAAGGAAAGACCATGAGCTATAAGGAAGTTGCGGCGCGAGCCGGACATGCTGGCGCCGCCCGCGCCGTCGGGTCGATCATGGCGGCAAACTCCGACAGAAGCGTTCCGTGCCACCGGGTCATCCGCTCTGACGGAAAGATAGGCGGTTATAATGGCCTCCAGGGAACTAAAGACAAGATGGCGCTTTTGAAAAAAGAGGACGCCATCTAATCCAGCGAGAGAGTGCTGGACACGTATCAGCACCAGTGTATTTTGCTCCGGTGATGAGCTTGGAGATATTCGTTCGCTTTTCTGAAATGTCCATTTCCAAAAAAACCTTTTTGCGCCGAGAGAGGCGAGGGGTGCGCCGACTTGAGCACAAGATGTTTTGATCCGTCAATCAATGCTTCTTTCTTTCCCGCGAACGCTCCCCAGAGCATGAAAACCACGTGCTCGTATTTTTCCGATAGTGCAGATATGACGGCATCAGTAAAAAGGTGCCATCCGTAGTCGGCGTGGGAATTCGCGAGTCCCGCCTGTACCGTAAGCGAAGCGTTCAGAAGAAGGACGCCCTGCGCGGCCCAGTGCGTCAGATCGGGATTGCGATCGCAGCGCGTGCCGAACTCCTGTTCTATTTCCTTAAAGATATTGAGAAGGGAAGGAGGCACTGGATTCTTTGGAAGTGTAGAGAATGCGAGGCCGTCAGCAACGCCGGGCGTGTGGTACGGATCTTGTCCCAGTATGACAACCTTCACTTCTTGAGGCTTCGTGAGGTCGAACGCCCGGAATACTTTCGCGGGATGGGGAAACACCGGACCTTTGAGGTATTCCTGCCGTACCCGCATTGAGAGCTCCTGAAAATAAGATTTTTCGAATTCTTCCTCAAGTAGTTTCTTCCATTCAAGCGCTATTTTTATTTTTTCAGGCATATCTACCAGATCTTCGCGCGACTCTTCGGGGGCCGATACAGCTTGTCTCCTCTTCTCACACCGAACGCCTCGTAGAATTCCGGTAAATTGGAAAGCGGTCCGTTCACTCTGAATTCTGAAGGAGAGTGAGGATCGGTAAGAACGATCATTTTCAGAAATTCGCTCCGCGTAAGCTCCCGTTCTCCCTGCGCACATCCGAGGAAGAAACGCTGCTCAGGAGTGAAACCTGCTTTATTGGCCCGCCCGTGCCTTGCGAGGTGAGCTTGGTAGGCGTCGAATGCTATCGAGATGCCGCCAAGATCGGCGATATTCTCCCCGAGAGTCAGCTTTCCATTCACGTGCATTCCGGGCGCTATTTCATATGCATCGAATTGTCTGGCGACGAGCGCGGCTTTCTTATCGAATCGTTTCCGATCTTTCAGCGTCCACCAGCTTTTTAGGTTGCCCATCCCATCGAACTTCGAACCTTGATCGTCGAAGCTGTGTGTTATTTCGTGGCCGATGGTGTATCCGATCGCTCCATAATTGACGCCCATATCCGCCTCAGGGTCAAAAAAAGGCGGCTGCAATATGGCGGCGGGGAACACGATCTCGTTCATTCCCGGATTGAAGTATGCGTTGACCGTCTGGGGCGACATGAACCATTCGTTTCGATCGACCGGTTTCTTGAGTTTCCTCATTTCTCTTCTGTGCTCCAGCTCCTGCGACCGCAGCATATTTCCGGCAAAATCGTCGCGGCGCACTACCAGTCCCGCATACGACTTGAACCGCGCCGGATAGCCAATTTTTCTCGTCATCATGATGAGCTTTTCGAAAGCTTTTTTCTTCGTTCCCGCGCTCATCCAATCCAGCTTTTTCAGCCGAACTTCGTACGCAGTAAAGAGATCGGATACCAGGCCGTCCATCATTTTTTTAGCCCGTTTGGTGAAGTGTTTTTCTACATAGAGCCTTCCCAAAGCTTCAGGCACCGTCCCATTGACTGCGCCGAGCGCGCGGCGCCATAAAGGTCGCATCTTCTTCACTCCGGTCAATACGGTCGCATAAAAATGAAAGTTTTCCCGAACGAATTTGCGAGAGAGGAGACCCGCCGTCTCATTGAAAAGGTGCCATTCCATGTAGGCGCGCAGTTCCGGAAGAGGGGTATCGGCAAGGAGGTCGTTCACTTCCCGCATGAATGTCGGCTGCATAAGGATGACGGCACGCTGGTTCCCCGCGCCGAACTTTCGGAAATAGCGCTTCAAACGCAGGAGCGGAAATTCAGCTTCTAATTCCGCCATGCTTTTTTTGTGGTAGGTTTTGTCCGGATCGCGACGTTCGACTTTATTCATCGAAGCCCGTGCGAGCCTGGTCTCCACGGACATCACGATTTTGCGCATGCGTTTCGCTCCGCTTCTTTGTAAGCCGAACAGCCTGCAAAGTTTTTCTATATGGAGCATATAGGCTTCTCGCACGCGTCTGGCTTCAGGGGTATTCTCGAGGTAATAATCCCGCTCTGGCATACCAAGGCCGCCCTGATATACATGGAGAATGTAGTTTTGGCTCTGCTTCGCGTCCTGATCTACTGCGGTTCCGAAAAAGCATCCGATGCCCGTCTTGTGAAGCAGGGGTATCGCGGCTAGCAATTCTTCGATAGTAGAGATCGAAGCGATCAGCTTTTGTAACGGTTCGATCGGCTTTGTTCCCTTTTTTTCTCTCGCAGCAAGATCGGCAGCCGACCTGTAGATATCGGCGACCGTACGTTCTATGGTTCCCTTCGGATGCTCTGCGGCGAGAAGGTCAGAAACGATAGTGCGAAGTTTCGAGTCGGTGTCGTAGCGGAGCATTATGAATGTTCCCCAGCGGGATTCGGCCGGAGGTATTTTGTGATTCTTGAGCCACCTTCCGTTCGCATATCGGTAAAAATCATCCTGCGGACGGACACGTGGGTCTATCGTACGGACATCGAACCCCCATTTTTTTGTTGCCTTATCGCTCGTG
Organism: Patescibacteria group bacterium; assembly: GCA_019246385.1. GTDB lineage: Bacteria > Patescibacteriota > Minisyncoccia > Phycocordibacterales > Phycocordibacteraceae > Phycocordibacter. The sequence goes on from JAFAQP010000048.1 coordinate 13,221, forward strand.
CTCATTGTGTGGATGATACCGCAAACCGCTCCAGCGGTGTATTCAACCCGCGAGTGCCGATATAGTAAGATGCCGGAATGACGCTGAACGAGATACGCCGAAGATACCTCGATTTTTTTCGGACACGGGGCCATACCGTACTGCCCTCGGCCCCTCTCGTTCCCGAAAACGATCCGACGACGCTTTTCGTCTCTTCAGGCATGCAGCCCCTTATTCCGTATTTTTTGGGGCAGCCTCACCCCGTCGGTACCCGCATCGCAAACTCGCAAAAGGCTTTGCGCACTCAGGATATCGAGGAAGTAGGAGACAACCGGCATACCACTTTTTTCGAAATGCTCGGCAACTGGTCTTTCGGCGATTATTTCAAAAAAGAAGAAATACCGTGGCTCTATCAATTTCTTACTGAGGAGATCGGCCTGCCCGCAGAGCGCCTTTTCGTAAGCTGTTTTGAAGGGGACGACATCTTCCATATTCCCAGAGACGAGGAATCGGCCGAAATATGGAAATCGCTCGGCATACCTTCGGAACGAATATATTTTTACGGAAGCGAAAAGAATTGGTGGTCGCGCGCCGGCACGCCGAAGCAAATGCCGACGGGCGAGCCGGCAGGACCGGATACGGAGGTCTTTTACGATTTCGGCACCCCGCATGATCCAGTGTACGGGAATGAATGTCACCCGAATTGCGATTGCGGCAGGTTCATGGAGATCGGGAACGCGGTATTCATGATGTATGTTAAAAAAGATGAACACACCTTTGATTTGCTCCCGAAACGCAATGTCGATTTCGGCGGCGGTCTTGAACGGATAGCAGCTGCTTTGAATAACAAGAACGATATTTTCCTCATAGACCCGCTTCAGACGATCATCCGGGAATTGGCCGCAGGCTCAGGAAAGAATTATGACGATCTCGATTACCGCGCTTCTTTCCGTATCGTGACCGACCACGTTCGCGCGGCGGTTTTCATGCTCGGAGACGGCGTGCTTCCTTCAAACACCGAGCGCGGGTACGTCCTAAGGCGCTTGATCCGACGCGCGGTTCGGCATGCCAATACTCTCGGCGTAAAGGAAAAGACCATAGGAAGAATAATCGACGGCATTATCGCCATATACCGCGCCGAGTATCCGGCACTCTCTGCTTCACATAGCGCCATTCTTGCCGGTTTTGCGGAAGAAGAGAATCGTTTCAAAAAAACCCTCTCCCAGGGAATGAAGGAATTCGAAAAAGTGGTCGCGAAAGGCGCCGTCGCCGGCGAGGACGCGTTCATCCTTTTCACTACCTACGGCTTTCCATACGAATTAACCGAAGAGCTGGCACGGGAGCGGGGAGCGTCCATCTCAAGAGACGAGTATGAGAAGGCGATGCGGGCTCATCAGGATCTTTCGCGTGCGGGAGCCAGCCGGAAGTTCGCGGGAGGTCTCGCAGACCATTCCGAAGCGACTATCCGCTATCATACGACGCATCATATTCTCCTCAAGGCATTGCGAACCATCTTGGGTCCAGACGTCCACCAACGCGGCTCCAATATCACTGCGGAACGGCTGCGCATGGATTTTTCCTCCCCGGCGAAAATGACGCCGGAACAGATCGCCGAGGCGGAGCGTCTCGTGAACGAGATCATACGGGAAGAGCTACCTGTCATACGAACGGTCATGCCGAAAGCGCAAGCTGAAAAGCTCGATGCCGAACGGGAATTCGGCGTCACGTATCCGGAAATCGTCTCGGTGTACTCCATAGGTCCGAAAGACGCGACGGAAGCGGATCCGAAATTTTCGCAGGCATATTCGATCGAATTCTGTGGAGGACCACATGTCACCAATACCGCAGAGATACATAAGGGAGGCACATTCCGCATTCTCAAAGAGGAAGCCGTTGGTTCAGGAGTGCGACGCATTAAAGCAGTACTCGAATAAACGCCAATTGCGTGCGTTACAATACTAAAATGCGAAAGGATCATCCTTTCCTTCTCGTTGATATCGGCAGCGCGAATACTGCTGCGTGCATGGCTGAAAGGGCTGAAGAAGGAACCCTGATATCGCATGCAAGCCGGACATCCTATAAAAATGTTTCTGGAGCGCAGACGGAAGCCATTGCGGCGGTTGCGCTCACTGGGCTCAAGGAAAACCTCTCCCGCCTCCGGGGAACTACTCCCATACCACGTGTTGCCCACGTGTTCCTTGCCGCCCCCTGGTATGCGGCGCATATAAGCACTATTGCTTCAGAATCACAGCGCACTCTCCGAATAGGACAGGGAACACTTGAGAAGGTCATTCAGGATTACAAGGAAAAAAGAACAAAATCTCCTGCGGGGGTGGAAATAGAATCCGTCGTCAGCCAGGCCTACGTGAACGGGTATCCGACTTCCATTTCCCGACCTCTCCACGGCAATGCCCTGCGCCTTGTACTGTATGAGAGCGAAGCCGACGGTCCGTTTCTCAAGAGTATTGCGGCAGCGCTCCGCGCCGAGTTTCCGGGGATCAAAACGATATTCCATTCTTTTCCGTTCGCGGCATTCAGCGTTCTGCGCTCCGTCCGCGACGAGCAGAGTTTTATATTCGCCGACGTGGGCGGCGAGATAACGGATGTCGCCGTCGTTTCCCGTGGCTCATTGAGTTTCATCGGATCATTTCCGCTCGGTTTTTTGTCGTTGCTGCGCTCCATGGCGGGTAAGGGAAGCGTCGCGGATGCCGCTTCTCGGCTTTCTCTGCTAGCCAAAGAAGAGCTGAGCGCTTCCGAAAGCGAGAATTACAGAGAGACCTTCCGCAAAGCCATGGCTCCCTGGATGGCAGAATACCGGAAAATTCTTCAGGAAGCTGGTCTTCTTACCCCGGTACCAAACAGCGTCTTTCTCATTTCCGATAAGGAAGAGCTTTCATGGTTCTCTCTCGCGCTTTCTGGCTCTGAAAGCCCATTCACCGTCCATCCCATACCGGTAACGCATGATTTCTTTCAAAACAAAATCCGGCTCGGCGACGGAGGAGTGTATGACGCGTTTTTATCAATAGCTGCGCTCTACGTTTTGGAAATCGCTAACGGTTGAGCTCTTCTATTTGAAGCGGTTAATAACACATAGTCCTTGTACGCTCCGCTCAGGAGGTATAATTCTTGAATGGAAGAACGCCGCAGTATTCAAGACATAATTCCGCCGGTCAGATCAAAGCCTATACGCATTCCTTCTGGGGCCGTCCCTCCTCCGCCTCCTCCGCCTACGCCTCCAAAGCCTTTGAACCTCCGTCCCGAAAAAAGCAACCTCGCGAGGATCGTCTACATCATCGCGGGCGTCCTTATCGTCATAGGGATCGCTATAGGCGTTCTGAGCACCTTCTTCCACCGCGCATATGTCATGGTCACCCCGTATGCCTACAGCGCGAAAGTAGAAGAAACGCTTCAATCTGCTCCGCAAGATCCGATCC
>JAFAQP010000020.1 GCA_019246385.1 Patescibacteria group bacterium
GCCCATCTGCGGTTTCCGTCCATGATGATGCCCACTGAACGAATGGGAGTGTACGGTTCTGGCATTGCAACACTATAACGTATGAACGTATGATTAGGTTTCCGCGCCCTTAGCTCAGTCGGTAGAGCGCTTCATTTACACTGAAGATGCCGGGGGTTCGAGTCCCTCAGGGCGCACAACCCAATCAAAATGTGAATTGCATTTCGCTATGCGGTCTTTGCGTCCCGTGCATCAGTCAGGTCTCTCAATTCCTGCTTTAAATTACTTGCGAGCAGGATCTTTTTGTCTTCGGGGAGAAAAGGAAATAGCGTTTGCCAATAGGAAAGCTCTTCCTTGTCTTCGCCGAGAGCGATAAGCTCATCTATGATTTCTTTCAAATTCTTAGGGTTCATATCACGTTTTCAGCGACTTCTTTGTTTTCATAAAGCCGGTGCGCAGCGCCGTATCTACCGCGAGTTCTGCGCTGCCGACTATGTCCGGATGTGCCGCCATGAATGTAGCCGTCTCGGAAAAAATGCGCGCGCCGTTCCCCATCCCTTTTTTGGCCAAGAATGCAGACACGCGTTGTACCAGGCCAGTGCTTTTACCTATGAGTATTGAGTCTTTTCCGAGCTCTCCCACGCCGAAGGCATCCAGAGCGAGACTTCCGACCCCGACAGCCGTGTGTATGATGCGTTCTTTGCCGACAAGACCTTTCTGAGAGAGAGTTTTGCCTATCAATCCTTCAAGAGACATTTTTACCCCACCAATGACCGGAATGAAATTCAGACCAGCGCTAAATGCCTCCGAAGTAAAAACATCGGCCAACATAGAGGCGCGTTTTGCCCCCGCTTCTTCTATAATGGTCCGTTCCTCCGGTGTGGATGTTTCTTCGAGAGTTTCTGCGTTGGCGGTCATATCCAAGATAGCGTCGCGTCTTTCCTTCATCGTACCACCGTTTCTACCAAAGGCAGTTTCTGTGTATGATGACGCTATGCCGCAACTTTCCGAAAAAGCCCTTGGCAAGCTCGCGATAGCGCTTGCTCTCTACATTTCATCAATTTTCGCCTCGAATACCTTAGGCCTTAAGATAATGCCTTTTTTGTTCGGCACGCATCTTTCGGTCGCGGTCTTTTCTTTTCCCGTCGTTTTTCTTATGACCGACGTCGTCGGAGAGGTATACGGAAAAAAAGTGGCCAAATTTTTCGTTATCGCTGGCTTCATATCGGTTGTTCTTTTTATTGCTTATTCCTTCATTTCGCTCGTTATGCCGTGGTCAGACGCGGGGTTATGGGCGAAGGCAAGCTATAACCAAATATTCGGTCTCTCGGTCCGCATCGCGATCGCTTCTATGGCCGCTTTCATTATTGCGGAATATCAGGACGTGCTCTCTTTTTTCTTCTTTCGCAACCGGCTTGGAAAAAAGAACTTTTGGCTTCGCTCGACGCTTTCAAATGTCTGGTCGCAGCTTCTGGATTCCACGATATTCATGATCATCGCTTTTTATGGCGTCTATCCCACGCCGACCCTGGCAAACATCATCATTTCCTGGTGGCTGTACAAGGTAGCGATGGGCATTCTCTATACACCCCTTTCTTATCTCGGTATCTATCTTCTCAAAGATCATGACGCGATCCCAGAGGCTTACACCCCAAACGCGAGCGTCTGAGCAACGCTTCGTCGCCTACGTCGCGTCTTCAGTGGACGGGCGGATATCCCTTTCAGAAAAAGCTCCTCCGGATTGGACGAGCGAGGAAGACTGGAAATTCTTTCAGGAAGAACTTGAAAAATGCGACGCGTTCGTGATCGGGAGGAATACCTTCGAGGGGCTGAAAGGCCGTGCACGACCGAACACGTTCGTTTTTTCGCGCTACCCATCGGCAACTCCTCAGGAAAAAGATGTCACCTTTATCAACCCCGGCATTGCGGATTTGAAGCAGCTTCTTTCTCCCTTCCGCCGCATCGGCATCGTCGGAGGCGCACGTGTCTACCAGAGTATGCTCGACCAGGGTCTTTTGAATGAGATCTATGTCACCATCGAACCTATTCTTTTCGGAAGAGGACGGGAAATGTTCGAAGGCGGAACAAAGGATCATGGGCTGAAACTGCTCTCGGTACAAACACTGAACAAAAAAGGAACCGTCCTTCTGCATTACGAAGTGCTACGATAATTCGATGCTCGTAACGTCGGTCACGACCCGTATATTCCCAGAACAAGGATCGCTTTCCGAATTCATACGCGCGCACGTGCGTACGCTCCCGGAAAAAAGTATCTTAGTGGTAACTTCCAAAATCGTAGCTCTTTCCGAAGGCAGATTCGCGGCTTATTCAGGGCTCACGCAAAAAAACGCGCTTATACGGAAAGAAAGCCAACGTGCTTTCAAGAGTGCACATGCATGGCTCACGATGCGGGACGGAATGATGATGGCTAATTCCGGTATCGATGAATCAAATGCGGACGGGAAGCTTATACTGCTCCCCAAGGATGCTTTCGAAAGTGCCGCACGAATGCGCAGAGAGTTGATGGGTCTGTATAAGGTGAGACGCTTGGGAGTCATTATTTCCGACAGCGCGATACATCCTCTGCGCGCGGGCGTAACGGCGCATGCCCTGGGATACGCCGGCATACGGGGCGTGCGCGATTACCGAGGAAAGAAGGATATTTTTGGAAAAAAAATGGAGATGATGCGGACAAACGTTGCCGATTCGCTTGCGACCGCGGCCGCTCTTGTTATGGGAGAAGGCGCGGAACGCCGCCCTCTCGCAGTCATTACGGACGCGCCGGTCGTGTTTGCGGAGAAAACGGACCGTACCGAGACCAACATCTCGATCCGAGAGGACTTGTATGCCCCGCTCTTGCGCCGCATGCGGAAAGGAAAAGATTAAATACCGGCTTTGCTAAGGATTATCTCGGCGACCTCTTCGGGTGTTTTTTCTGAGTTATCGATGACAGTACCGATATCGGGAATATAGATAGGGCTCGCCGGATTATATTGTTCGCGGATCCAAAGGAGATCGTCACGCGTCGGTTCTCTACTGCCCCGGTTTGAAAGCGCGCTTTGAAGCGACGGTCGGAGCGTGAAGGCGTGAACCGGAGTATCGATATCTCCGAATTCTTTTTTGAGATATTCATAATCCTCACTGCGTAACGGATTATTAAGGACAACATGTAGGCCTCTTCGCACAAGATTTTTCGCAACTGATGCCGCGTTCTCCAGGTTTATCGGGACGCTTTCGTCCAACGTGAGGCAATATACAAATTCCCGAAGCCTGTCGACTTCGAGATTGGCCATGTACGGTACCCGTTCCGCCAACAGCTTGCTGACTGTTGTTTTCCCGGCATTCCGCGATCCGCTCAGAATAAGTATCATACGAATGTATTCATAACATATCGGCGAGAAGTGGGCGTACCGGTTGTTTTTTATCAGGTAGTGGCCCCGCGAGGAATCGAACCTCGATCAAGAGCTTAGAAGTCTCCTGTTCTATCCATTGAACTACGGGGCCGACGAAGAAGGAACATGAAAACACGCATGTTTACATATTCTTCGCGCGAGGCTCTAAAGTCTTGCAACGCAAGCACTTGCGAGGCCGAACGCTGGTCGCGCATGTCGTGCGCGAACCGACTAAATGCTAGCATCCTAAAGTTTTTTCGGCGAACTAGTGCCGGCCTTAGTCGGGTCTATGAGCGATGGAGCAGTTAAGCTATGCGCCATAAAATTCGTTCTTCGTGACTGGTACGCGTTAAAGAGCGAATCGAGTTCGTCCTGGGTAAGAGGCACGCGGGGAGTCTGCACCTCAATGGAACCTGAAAAGGCAGCTCCTGAATTTATTCCTATATACAGGTACACGGCATAGGCGGCGGAAAGGACAAACACGAAAGCGCTAACAAAAAGAAGCAGGAGCCAATCCCGCGCCGGTTTTGGTCGCGTGAAGGAAGAGAAGAACCGCTTGATACGCGCGAAGATGTTCATGGTGTTTTTGCGGAAGGCTGAGGAGTGGATCTCTCTTTCGCTACGTACACCGTATAGGTGGCAAACCAGTCCTTTTTATCCGTCGATTCGGCCCGAAAAGTAGCGAGACGGGAAGCTTCAGGCAGCGACTCGAGATCGGTCGCAAAATTGACGATATCGGAAAAAGATCCTTGTGCAGTAACTACGATCTCGAGTGGTTCGTGGTATTTCCACACGCTCGGTGTAGTGCCGACCGATCCGATAGTGATCGAAAGGTGTTCGCGCTTTCCCGCATTGTCTATTTCGTTTATAAGCGATATGAC
>JAFAQP010000021.1 GCA_019246385.1 Patescibacteria group bacterium
CGAGTGTATCACTCCGAAAGACTCTCCTTTCCGGGGCGAGCGCATGCATAAAGCGCCGAGAAGCGCTCCCGCGAGAGCGAAAAACGAGCCTAAGACGAACGCTGCGTGATAGCCGCCGTTCAATGACGCAAGCTCGGTGAGGCCGGAATGAGCGAGGAACGCGGATCGGGATGCGGCTATCGAAGCCAGTACAGCAAGTCCGAGCGCGCCCCCCATCATGAACGACGTGTTCACCAAGCCCGAAGCGAGGCCGGACTCGTGCGGCGCGACATCGCTCATTGCCGCGAGAAGAACGGGATTGAACGCGATACCGGCGCCTATTCCCAGAAGCACCATGCTTGGAAAAATATTCGTTATGAAGGTTCCGCCGACGGGCGCCAAAGAAAGAAAGAAAAGACCGCTCGCGGCCAGCAGAAGTCCTGTTGCAAGAGGGCTGCGTATGCCGAAACGCATGACGATCTTCTCGGAAAGTCCGAGCGAAAAAAACGCCATGATGAGGTTCGCCGGCAAAAATGAAAGGCCGACCTGAAGGGGCGTGTACGAAAGAACGAGCTGCATGTACAGCGCGGAAATGAAGAACCAGGAAAACATCGCCGCCGCCCACAGCACGCCAACGATATTGGAAACAATGATATTACGGCGCGTAAAAAGTCTGAGCGGCATTAGAGGCTGCACGCTTCTGGATTCGATGATAAGAAAAGCGAGCAAAAGCATAAAAGCGCCGGCAAGAAGCGCAAGCGTACGAAATGAGATCCAGCCGGCTGCGTTTCCGTTCACTATGGCGTAATTCGCCAGTATCAGTGATGCCGTTACGGTCAGGGCACCCCAAAGATCGAGATGGCGCTGCGTGACCTCCTCTTTTTCTTTCGGCAAAAGCATGGCCGAGGCTATGAAGACGCCGATACCGATAGGGATATTTACGAGAAATATCGAATGCCAGTTGAATGTCGTCAGAAGTCCGCCTAAAAGCACGCCGATAGACCCTCCGCCTGCGGCAACGAAGCCGAAAACGCCCATCGCTTTGGCGCGATCGCGTTCTTCCACGAAAAGGCTCATGGTAAGGGAGAGCGCGACCGCGTTCACAATAGCTCCCCCGATGCCCTGCACAGCCCGCGATACCACAAGGAACCACTGCGAAAAAGCGAGACCGCACGCCAAAGATGCGAGCGTGAAAAGCGAAAGGCCGATAAGGAACACACGCCGCTGCCCGAAAAGATCCCCGAGCCTGCCCCCCAGAAGCAGAAACCCGCCGAAAGTAAGGAGGTACGCGTTCACCACCCAGGCAAGCGAGCTTTCCGTGAACCCAAGGCTTTCGCGTATCGAAGGAAGCGCCACGTTCACTATCGTGGTATCAAGCACTATCATTAACGCACCGAAACATAAGACGATGAGCGCTGCCCATCGTTTTCTTTCATCGCTTCCTTTCATAAAAAAAGTATTGATGACTACAGTAGCGTATGCGGCCGAGAAACGCTAGTTCAATTTTTTCAGGGCTTCTTTCCAAAACTTTCGTTCCCGCTCCACTTCTCCGGCATTTGAAAGACGTATCGCCTCGACGACAATGCGCGACTTGTAGGGTGAGCGCTTATCGAACGAAACGACGAGGCCGCCTGTTTTCGCTTTGTAGCGCATCATATCCCTTTTCGTTCTTGAAGGAAGCCTTTCCAATTTTTTAAGCGCTACTGTTTTTGATGCGGCCAGCCTGTTCCATTTTTTCATAAGCGCAGGGAGTGGCTCCTTCACGGTCCTGTGGACCGAAACGAGAAACCCGCTCGCATTCTGATTGACGCTCCGCATGCCTCGCGCGCGTTCGTACTCCACGGTGATCATCTGCGCCCACCAACCGTTCGACGTTGCAATGTTCGCCACGCGCTTCTGTCTCTTTTTAGCGAAATATCGATCGTAAAGAAAGCGAGCGATATCCTTGTGCGGCATCTTTTTTGCGCCGGCTTTATCAAGTATCGACGACCATTCTTTCCAATTTTTTCCCGTCGCTTTTTTTACTGCCTCATCGCTTATTTTGTGCTGCATCGAGTCTAGTATACGCTTCTGTTGTTTTACTATTTTCTGCGTTTCGCCTTCACCTCACGCGGGCGGACGCCAACAGGAGCGCTCTCAAGTTCCCTTTCAAGGCATACTATCGCCGCTTTGAGATCTACTCCTTTCCCGAGTATCGGTTTCCAAAGATCTCCTTTCTTTTTGAGGCGGTCAAAGATATTTTCGATGGTGAAATCCCGCGGGCTCAAGCCTTTCTTCACCTCTTTCCATTCCAGAGGAGTCGAAACGCACGCTCCCGCAACAGGCCGCAGCGAATAGGGTGCCGCCAGTGTCTGGCCTGTCCGGTTTTGGAGCCAGTCGAGGTATATCTTGTCCTTTCTTTTCGCGGGACTCCGTTCGAGACTCGTGATACCAGGGATGCGGGAATGCACAACGCGCACTACCAACTCCGCAAAGTTTCGCACCTGGTCATAATCGTACTTGGCGCGAAGCGGCACATATACGTGGATTCCCGTTTTGCCGGAGGTTTTCGGATAGCTTTCCTCGCATGACAATGTGAGGACCTCGTGCGTCACTTGCGCCACCTCTATGACTTCTTCGAACGTATTATCGCCAGGATCGAGATCAATAACATAAAAATCCGGCTTATCCAAGGAATCGACGCGCGAGTTCCATACGTTCATCTCGATGCATCCGAGATTAGCGGCATAGAGAAGAGTCTCTTTATTGTCGCAGACGACATAACGGATTTCTTTATCGTTCGACTCGGAATGGACCATCGTCGTGTGTACGAAATCGGGCAGATTGAGATCGCTTGAGTCTTTTTGGAAAAAGCCGGCTTTGTCGATGCCGTTCGGATGCCGGAACAACACCAGCGGCCTTTCTTTCATGTACGGAAGAATAGTGTCTCCAATTTTTTCGTAATATGCGAGCATGTCACCTTTCGTATAGCCTTCCTGCGGCCAGTATTTCTTGTCGAGGTTCGTGAGCGTGAATGTCGCCGTTTTCAGATCTTTTTTTGCGGCAACCTTAGCTTTTTTCATAGATGTTTCTTTTTCAATAACGACGTCTTCCGGCTCCTTATCCTCTCGGAATCCCGCAATGATGGGGTGGCGCATATGGCCCTCGCCGGTCCACTCCGTGAATTTTATCTCAACTACGATTTTGGGCCTCACCCATACGGCGTTCCGCTCTACTTCGCGCGGCACTTCGGCCGGCTGCGCAGAGATCTCCAGAGGCGTGAGCATGTCATACACTTCCTTGAGGCTTTTTCCTCCCATGCTGCCTCCCGTATGGCCAACATATTTCCATTCGTCCCCCTCGCGTACAGCAAGGACCAGGGAACCGACGTATTTCCTGGTATTCCTGGGCTTCGTGTAGCCGATGACGACCGCTTCCTGGCGTCGCACTGTTTTTATTTTGAGCCAGTCGGGCGAGCGGCGGCCGGATTGATACGCCGAAGAGGCGCGCTTGCCCATGACGCCTTCGAGCTTTTGTTTTTCGGCTTCTTTAAAAAACCGGACGCCGTTTTCCTCTATGTGGTCGCTGTAACGAATAGACGCATCGTCAGGTAGGACGGCTTTCAATTTTTCTTTCCGCAGAACTAACGGCTCTCCTCTTAAGTCCGCTCCGTCCAAAAAGAGAAGATCGAACGCGCAATACAGAAGCGATACCGCGCGATCGGGATTTTGCATGAGCGAAAAACTCGCTCTGCCCGAAGCATCGAGGGCGACAAGTTCGCCGTCGATCGCCGCGTCATGGTCCAT
>JAFAQP010000025.1 GCA_019246385.1 Patescibacteria group bacterium
ATGCTTTTCGCGTATTCGATTTTCCCTGCCGGCGCATTGTCCAAAAGAAAGGGCGGCGTTACGATGAAAACGGAACTGCCACTCGTGCCATTCCTCGCATTCGGAACAGTGATCGCCCTTTTCACTAATTTCTCTCCTCTATCGCTTGCCGCACGCGCCACGAGCATGCTCTTTTCCGGACCTCTATGAAGCACCTTTCAGATCATGCTGCCCGCGCGTTCACACTCATAGAGATGCTCGTTGTCATGGGGATCTTTTTGGTCATTACCGGCCTCGTGCTCGCCAACCATTCCAAATTCAATAGCTCCGTGGTTCTCGGCAGTCTCGCGTATGACATGGCTCTTTCGATACGCCAGGCGCAAGTGTACGGCGTCTCCGTGCAGCAAACGCCGAGCGCGAGCTTTCAGGCAGGATATGGCATTCATTTCTCTCCCGGCTCGACCTATTTCCTTTTCGCCGATACGAACAATAATGGCCAGTACGATGCGGGCGAGCAGCAGGTCAGCGTGTATTCCGTCGGACAGGGGCACTCGATCAAGCGGTTCTGCGAATTGAATACTTTCAGTCAATCGGTTTGTTCTGACGACGGGGACACGCCCCTCAGTTATCTCGATATAGTATTCCTCCGTCCGAATCCCGATGCCACGTTCGCGTCAAACGTTCCCGGCTATACTTCTTCGGCAAAAATCGTGGTCGCATCGCCTTCAGGCGAGACACGCACCATAACGGTAGCCTCGACCGGACAGATTTCCGTTTCAAATCCATGAAGCGACACAGGACTTTTACCGGGGGTATGCCGATTCTCGAAAAGGGGACACGTCGCGCTTTCACCTTGGTCGAAATGATGGTCGCAGTTTCCATCTTCGCGATAGTAATGCTGGTCGGCGTCGGCGCGCTTTTAGCACTCGTCCAGGCGAACGCCCGCGCTGAAGCCATAAACTCAGTTATGAACAACTTAAATGCAGCCTTGGACAGCATGTCACGCACCATCCGCGTAGGTACCACATACCATTGCGAAACTTCGCCCGTGCCGCCCCTGCCCGCGACACTCGCGGTTCCGCAGGATTGCGCGGGCGGCGGAGGAAAATTGCTTGCCCTTGAGGGCGCGAATGGCGACCCGAATAATCCGAACGACCAGATAGTCTATCGGTTGAACGGCACCCAACTTGAACGTTCGCTCGCCGCCGGCGCGAACGGCACGTTCGTCGCCATTACCGCGCCGGAAGTCTCCATCGATAAATTCGAGTTTTACGTCGTCGGTGCGCCGCGCGGGGATAACCTGCAGCCTCGGGTGCTCATGCACATACAAGGATCGGCGAAAGTACCGGGCGGGACTACCATCTTCACCGTACAGGCGAGCGTCGTGCAGCGCCTTCTTGATATATGAAAGCTTTTTTCACATTCCCATCCTCAATTTTCAAAAAGACACGGACCCACTCCGCGTTCACCCTTATCGAGACCTTCGTTGCGATAACGGTCCTTCTCGTTTCTCTCGCCGGTCCGTTGTCTCTCGCTGCGCAAGCATTGAAGTCCGCATATTACGCCCGCGACGAAGTGACCGCATTCTATCTGGCGCAAGAAGGACTCGAGTTCGCCCGGGTATTCCGCGATCAGAATTTCCTCACCAACCAGCCCGGTTTCACGAATTTCGGCTACTGTACGAATGTCTATTGCAATATTGATTTCGTGCATGCGAGCGCCTTGCAATGTCCGAATCCGAACGATCCGAACTCGTGTCCAAAACTTCTGGTCGATTCGAACGGGCTTTTCAATACGCAAAGCGGTACCCCTTCCATATTCACGAGAACCATCATCATTTCCGCAGTGCCCGGAACAACAGATGAGATTGCAGTCAAAGTGCGCGTGTCCTGGGTATCTGCCGGAATTCCACGCTCTTTTCAACTTTCCGAGCACCTGTTTAACTGGCTATGAGAAACATTTTCAATTTAGGCTTTCGAACTTTGAAAATGCAGACGCCAATAGCGCGCCGCGGCTTCACCCTACTGCTCGCGGTCTTGATCTCAAGCATTCTTCTCGCTCTCGGAGGCGCGATCTTCAGTATCGTCTCAAAGCAGGTCGTGCTTTCTTCCTCCGGCCGCGAATCCCAGTTCGCTTTTTTCGCTGCGGATTCAGGCATTGAGTGCGCCCTGTATTGGGATAACAAGCGGGACGCCTTCTCAACGACTTCTCCATTGAACCAGATTTCCTGCGGTGGAGCGCCGGTCAATCTGACGCGCACCTTCGTGGACGGAGCCCGGCCGCAGCTGACGACGACATTTTCCTTTTCGTATAACGACGGAAACACCGCGGCCTCCTGCACCGATGTGCGCGTCACGCGCAACTACAATCCGACCGACACGAAGATAGAATCATACGGGCATAACACCTGCGATCTCGCGAGTCCGTTGCGGCTTGAGCGCGCCATACGCGTCAGTTACTAGTTTTCTCGCTTCTTACCGGACCCTTTTATACAATAGAGGCATGAGCGTGCCCAAGGAAGCGAAGGAACGCGCGGCAAAGCTCCGTGAAGCGATACGCCGTTACCGGAGTGCATATCATGAGCGCGATACGGAAGAAATACCCGAGTCCGCGCGCGACAGCCTGATGCACGAGCTCGTCCTCCTTGAAGAAAAATACCCCGAATTAAAAGTGACCGATTCGCCAACCCAGCGCATCGCCGGGGAGCCACTGCGAGAATTGAAAAAAGTGCGGCACGCCGTTTCTCAATGGTCGTTCAACGATGTTTTTACCGAAGAGGAGTTCCGCGCGTTCGATGCCCGCGTCAAACGCGCACTCCTCCCGACTTTCGGTCAGCTCACAAACATCGATTATACCTGCGAGCTCAAGATAGACGGACTGAAAATAGTGTCCACCTACGAAAAAGGGATACTGAAGGTTTCGGCGACACGCGGCAACGGCAAGATAGGAGAGGATGTAACGCATAATGTGCGGACGATCTCCTCAATG
>JAFAQP010000068.1 GCA_019246385.1 Patescibacteria group bacterium
GCCGGAAATGTTATAGATCTTGTAGACCAGAGACCAAATTTCGCCGTGGGTAAAAACGGTGTCGCCGTAGTGTTAAGAAGAGAAGCTCCGACAGAGAGCTTGGAAAGCCCTTCCCCCGCTTCTTCTGATCTACTTGGAAAATACCTATCGTATCAAGATGCTCCTCTTCCTACAGCCGAAAAAGAAAGAGCGCTCCAAGCAAATCGCTCCTCTCCTGCCGCAAAACGTTATGCGAGGGTGCTCCGCCTCATGGAGTTGAAAGGCGACCACGGAAAACCGCTTGAGGCGGGGCAGAAGAGCGAGCTAGAAGCGGCTCTCGAGTTAGCCAAGAGCCTCCGTAAAGCGTTTCGGATTGAGACGTTAAAAAATGGCTTGGTAGTTTCCCCTTTTGGCAAAAGCGAATCTTGGGTGATGTGGGACATTGCAAAGCAGAAATATTATTTTTCTCACCCTGAAGAAAGGCGGGAGGGATATGAAGTCGCAGACCCGCTGACATCTGAAGACAAGCAGGAAGAGATTGTGAACCGGCAGCTCGGATTTGAGGTGTATCAGGCGTTTCGACGGCGTACGTTGCCTGAAGCGCTCCGGCGGCGTATAGAGGAGAATCCTCCCCTTGCTGCCGCTCGATCGCTTCTCCAGGGAGCGCCGAATGCGAGCGGCTCCTTATCCTCCAAAGATCTCGCCGCATTAGGAAAATATTTCAGGACGGGCTCTATAAACGAACTCCTCAATAAAAATGAAGAGGGGTCCTCTGCAGAGACGCCGCCTCCAGAAGAAAGACCAACGCCGGAAACGCCGCCCTCGGAAGAGGGCAATCTGGACCCGGAGCGGCTCGAAGAGCTCGTACGCGTAAAAGAAAGAATAGCCGCTTCCTTGCCGGACACGGGAACCGCAGAACTGAAGGCGCGCGATATCGGCGTTCTCCTTGCGGCCGCGCTGATAGAAAAACTGCGCTCGAAGTTGAGTTCCAATGAGTGGATGGCCGTGCAAAAAATTGACGCTGAAACGACGAAACCTTCGGAGGATGCCCCATACGGGGTGACGATAGGCTTGACGCTGCGATACGGCACCAAAAATTCCGTTAAGGGGAAGCCGAGAACCGAGCCTGGAACGCTGCCGATCCGGTTCACACTGAGTCCGCGCCTTGAGCCGACGCCGGAAGGCCGCGAAGAAAATACCGAACGATCGCTCATAGGATTTGAAGCACGGAATATCCAAGCTCCTACCCGGCTTGCTGCCACGGGATTTCCCTTGCTTCAAATTCTAAAAGAAGGTCTTGACAGCCCGCATGTACTGAGCGCCTTGGCGGCAGGCTTGCCGCATGAAAACTCTGATCCGGCCTCATCGCGTTTCAGGGTTACGCGAAACGGTGTCAAAATAAAGGTGCAACCACAGGCAGCATAATATGGATGACACCCTAAACCCAGAAGAAAATACCGATGGCGCGACCGCAGAAAACGCTAAGCTTTTTGAAGAACTGTCGGCACAGACTGCGGATCTTTCAAAAAAAATCGCTGACACTGAAAAAGTGGTCCGAGAGCATCTTGCCGAACTGGAAAAACAGCTGAAGGAGTTTCGTAAAGCGGATCAAGAGACGAAGGCGATCCTTCTTACGGGGATAGCAGACAGCCTTGAAGATCTCGGCCGCGCGCGAGGCGGAGATGCAGAGTCCTAGACTTCCTTCTGCTTCCAGGCGGATGCGGTCAGGCAGATTTCTTTAAGAATTTCGAAAGGCGGGCTTTTTTTCGCGCGGCCGCGTTTTTTTTGATGACACCTCGTTTCAGTGCCTTGTCGATAGCGCGATACGCTTCCGCAAGGGCGCTCCCTTGCTCCTCTCGCGTTTTGCCGATAAGTGCGCGAGCATTTTTGACCGCGTCTGTCATCTTCCGTTTCCGACGGATGTTAAAAACGCGCTTCCGCAAGGACGCGCGATGTGCCTTTTTCGCTCCTTTGGTTATCGCCATTGTCGGCTACTCTAACGTAAAAAAACGCAGGACGCAAACCCTAGAGGGCTCGATGATACACTGGCCGCATGATCGGTTCGCTTTCGGGCACCGTGCGCGCCGTGGTGCGCGACACGCTCATACTAGAAGTCGGTGGCGTGGGCTATCGCATCGGCGTCCCGATCGGAACTTTAACGACAGCTGCTGAAGGAAAGGATCTTTTTCTCTGGACGCATCTTGCGGTACGAGAAAATTCCCAAGACCTCTATGGTTTTGAAACACGGGAAGAGCTTGCGTGGTTCGAGCTTCTGCTTTCGGTCTCCGGCATCGGCCCCAAGTCGGCGCTCAACATCATGAATGCCGTCGACATTAAGTCGCTTGAAGGCGCGGTGGCGAGGAGCGATGCGGGGGCGCTCTCAAAATCCTTCGGCATCGGGAAAAAAACAGCGGAAAAAATAGTTCTTGAGCTTCGGGAAAAGGTTGCGACGGTGTCTAC
>JAFAQP010000023.1 GCA_019246385.1 Patescibacteria group bacterium
GAAACAAGGAGTGTACCACTAAGGTTTAATTTTTTGAACTGACATGCTGCGCTTCCACTTTCATGCGCTGAGCCTTCGTGGAGCGTTCGCTTTTGGTCACATCGAAGGTGAATTCGTCGCCCTTAAGCCCGATGGTTACTGTGCCACCCTCCATGACTCCCCGCGAGACCATGAACGATGCGACCGGGGTTAATATTTTCGACTGGATAAGGCGCTTTAGCGGGCGCGCACCGTACTGCGGATTGTAGCCCTCCCGCGCGAGATACTCGTAGACTTCCGGCTTGATGGCGAGAGAGATATCTTTCCCCGCCAAGCGATCTTTCACTATCTTCACCTGCATATCGACGATTTCCTTGATAGCTTCCGTCGAAAGGATGTTGAAGATGATTATCTCATCCAGGCGGTTCAGGAATTCCGGCCGGAAGTAATCCTTCAGGCGGTCAGTAACCTTGTCCTTCACAAGCTCGTATTGCGCCGTGTCGTTGCCTTGCGCGTGCGAGAATCCGAACGCGCTCATGCGGTCGATGAATTCGGCTCCGATATTGGAGGTGAGGATGACGATGGTATTTTTGAAGTTCACTTTGCGGCCCTTCGCATCAGTCAATGCCCCATTGTCCAGGACTTGAAGGAGTACGTTGAAGACTTCGGGATGCGCTTTCTCTATCTCGTCGAAAAGCACGACCGAATACGGACGATGGCGCACTTTTTCCGTAAGCGCTCCCCCTTCTTCATGACCAACGTATCCTGGAGGCGAACCTATCATCTTGGAAACCGAGTGCTTCTCCATGAATTCGCTCATGTCGACCCGGATGATGGCCGATTCGTCGTCGAACATGAATTTCGCGAGCGCCTTCGAAAGTTCCGTCTTTCCGACGCCTGTGGGTCCCAGGAACAGGAATGAACCGATGGGGCGGTTCGGATCTGCAATACCAACCCGCGAGCGCTTCACGGCGTCCGCCACAAGCTTCACGGCTTCGTCTTGCCCGACGACGGACTCCTTGAGTTCAACTTCCATGCGCGCGAGCTTCTTCGCTTCCGCTTCGAGCATGCGCGATACCGGTATGCCGGTCCAGCGCGATACCACTTCCGCGATGTCGGCTTCAGTCACTTCCTCTTTCAGGACACGCCGCGAACGCTGGAAACGCTTTAGTTTTAAGGTCTCTTCTTCGAGATCGCGTTCAAGCTGAGGGAGTTTTCCGTATCGTATTTCCGCTGTACGTGCCAAATCCGCTCGTGCTTCCGCAGAATCAGATTCCGCTTTCAGCCCGTCTATTTCTTTTTTCAATTTTCCAATCGCGGTCAGTACTTCCTTTTCGTTCTTCCATTTCACTTCGAGATCCGCCGTTTCTTCCCGTATATCTGATATCTCTTTTTCAACCGTCTTGATGCGGTTCTTGGTGTTCTTCCCAACATGCGCCTCTTCGTCCTTTCGAAGCGCGGCAAGCTCTATTTCGAGGCGGCGTATCTTGCGCTCTGTCTCTTCCAAGGCAGGTGGCTTATTGCCAAGCGATATCTTCAATGCGGAAGCCGCTTCGTCCACAAGGTCCACCGCTTTATCCGGCAGAAAACGGTCCGATATATAGCGCGCGGAAAGTTCGACTGCCGCCACGATAGCGTCGTCAGTGATACGGACGCCGTGATAGAGCTCGTATTTTTCGCGCAGTCCGCGAAGGATCGCCTGCGCATCCTCAATTGATGGCTCGTTCACGTAAACCGGCTGGAAACGGCGAGTAAGGGCGGCATCGCGCTCAATGTGCTGCTGATATTCCTTGAGCGTGGTCGCGCCGATGACGCGGAAATCTCCGCGGGCCAAAGCAGGCTTCAGCATGTTGCTCGCGTCCATGGCGCCTTCGGCCGCTCCCGCACCCACAAGCGTGTGTATCTCATCTATAAAGAGTATGACCTTGCCTTCCGATTTCTCCACCTCTTTCATGATCGCCTTCAGCCGCTCCTCGAATTCGCCACGGTATTTCGTGCCGGCGATAAGGAATCCGAGATCAAGCGTGAGGAGCTCTTTCGTTTTCAAAGATTCAGGAACATCGTTTATCGCCATCTTCTGCGCGAGGCCTTCCGCTATCGCGGTCTTTCCGACGCCCGCCTCCCCTATCAGAATGGGATTGTTCTTTGTGCGGCGCGAAAGTATCTGGATGACGCGGCTGATCTCGACGTCGCGGCCGATGACGGGATCGAGTTTGTTTTCCGCCGCGAGCTTCGTGAGGTTCCTCGTGTACTTGGTAAGAACGCGCATTTTTTTCGGCACTTCGGGCTCTTGCGAACGCGTCGAACGGAATTCCTGCATGACCGAAATGACAGCGTTCCTGTCGATGCGGAACCGGTTGAAAACCTCGGCGGCCGCTCCAGGGTGCTGAAGGATTCCCAAAAAGAGGTGCTCGACCGAAACGAACGACTCGCCGAAGGACGCTGCGATCTTCACCGCCGCTTCAAGCGCTTGCGCCAAGTCCGGAGTGAGATAGAGCTGGTAGCTCGGAGAAAGGACCGACCCGGCGGGCGGCGCTTCCATGAGTTCGATGACCGAATCGGTAAAAAGAACGGTGTCTACGTCAAGACGCTCGAGTATCGCAAGAACGATCGATTCCTCCTGCATGATCAAAGCGCCCATCAAATGAAGGCCGCTTACGTGGTTCTGACCGCGCTCAATCGCGAGCTC
>JAFAQP010000024.1 GCA_019246385.1 Patescibacteria group bacterium
GAAAAAACTAAAGGCAAAGTATCTTTCGTGCCCGCTCAGTACAACTTTCTTGACGACGTGGCCGCCTGTCTACCGGCATTTACTCCAATCTCAGCTATGCAGAAGAAAATAATAGAGAAAGCAATTGCATTTGCACGAAAGCTTGAAGTATCAGCGAATAAAAACGAGCTTTGTTTCATTCACGGTGACTACAATCCGGGAAATATCCTTTTTACGGGCGATATACCAACAGGATTGATAGATCTTGATTGGTCTCGCAAGGGCTTACCTCTTGAGGACCTTGCATACACGCTCATGATGTTTATGAGAGATTATGCAACCAAGAGTTTCCGTTTCGATGAAGAGCGATTTTTAGAACTCTGTTCCTGGTACGGACTTCGAGAAGCAGATTTTCCGGATTTGAAAAAATATCTCATCTTGTATGCATTTTACGACGCGAATCTCTTTAGGCGTTTGAAGGCGCTACCTAACCGGGAGTTGTATTATTCCTATCAAAAAGAGATGTTGGATGATTTTTGCCTTCGTTTTGCGGAACCGGAATGATTTCTGCATGGCTGAGTGATAGAATAATTTGACATTTTATTTTAATAATTGTATCATTTTTCAAATGAGCTCGGAAGCCTCAGTTAATATAGGAAGGAAAAGAATATCTCGTATAGAAGCATTTCAAATGCTCGCTAGCGGTATTGTAGGACTAGTTGGCCTTGGAGGTTTTGTGGAAGAAGGGATCGATATAGAAGCTTCCTTAGGAAATATTTCTGATAAATCAGAAACTGCCGTAAGAGAGGGTAAAAATATAAGGCAGATTGAAACGGACAACGCTTTCTACTCGATTGCATATACGCCACACCGGGAGATGAGTGGCACTAAAATTTTGGAAGGAGCTGATGGCGTTATTTTGGAATTTATACGAAGCATGCCCACCGCTGAAGCGGCTGAAAAAGACGTAGCGAGTCGAATTTCCGGGTCAACAACGAAAGAGCTATTTGAAACTGCGCTTTTCCGTGCGGGGATGCCTGTTTTTTTGGGAGACGTTGTATGGGGTCAGAATATGCCGAGCGAAAAGGTTGCTGCTGATTTAATAATTCCAAAGTGGCGAGCAGAAAACGAAAGAATTCAACAATGGCAAAGGAATGAAACAGTATTAGGGACACTGTTGCTCATCTCATCCATATTAGGGAAAAAAGTTACTACAAACCGGGGACGGTTCGTGAAAACAGTAGTCGGAGGATTAGGAGCGGCTTTAATGTCGAGCATTCCAGAAAAAGCCTTCCTTGATTATGCCTATGCTAATTCAGACATTGAAAATCAGGCAGCAGCGAGTACTGAAGCATACAATTTTCTTGCAACCTTCAATAACACGATTCACCCCGAGCTCCGGAGACGTTTGGTGGAAGAACGAAATCTTATTTTAGCCCAGCATTGTGAAACCATAGCGGTTGGCATGCGACAGCAACTCGGCAGAAAACCCAAATTAGGAATAGATGTCGGCGTACTTCATACGGGACTAGAAAGTCAATTACAGCGTCCAAAAGAAAGGAGATTACGGGATATAGCCCATCATTTCGATCTTTTTCCTCTCACTGCACAGCGAACCATTGCGCGATTAGATGCTCGTATAGATCCCCAGCAAGGACCGGGCATAGTAATTACTATGTTGAACGATGACGGCATTGCAAGCATTGCAAGTTAGTTATATTAATTAGTAATTATTGGCATAATAAGTTTGTATGGGATACGTGAATTATTTGGCGATACTTGTGGGCGCTCTCGCAAGCATAGCGATCGGCTGGCTGTGGTATTCGCCCGCGTTGTTCGGCAAGCAATGGATGCGAGCGACCGGTATGGGTGAATTAACACCGGAAAAGAAAGCGGAAGGCATGAAGAAGATGCCGAAAGCTTTGGTGGGAAGCATCATCGCACAGCTCGTGCTCGCATACGTGATGTCTTATTTCGCGCAAATGATGGGCGTCGCCACTTCCTATGGCGCTATTGAACTCGCTATCTGGGCATGGCTCGGTTTTGCCGCAGTTGCCCTCGTACATCCGGTATTGTGGGAAGGGAAATCATGGAGCTATTTCGCGATAGTCTCCGGATATTCGCTCGTATCGTTCGTCGTCGTCGCCCTCATCGTGACGCTTTGGGTGTAAGACAAAAAGCGCTATACTAAGGAAAGCGCCAGGCAATTGCTCTTTAAAAGGAGAGGAAAGTCCGAACACTCTCTTCGCTTCGGCGAAGGAAGGTAGCAGGTAATCCCTGTACGCTCATAGACGCGTGAGCGAGCGCTGCGAACAGAGACGCCGAGCCGCGAAAGCGGCGAGGCATCCCTTCGGGATGAGCTTCGGCGGTAACGCCGGAGGTGAAACGGCAAAATGCGTACTTGGGTGCAAGGCTGTGCCGGACACCATTCGTTTGAATGGCGTCTGGAATGCCGCTCGAGCCGGGAAGTGATTCCCGGCCCAGATAAATAATTGCCGCGCTTTCCGCATGAAGCGGGAAGAGCACAGAATTCGGCTTATCGGCGCGACGCGTCCACGATGAAATGCCCCTTGCAATGCAAAGGGGCATTTCTTTATCCGAATTGCGATTGGCTGTGGGGATTGCGCTTTCACTGCGCGGTATAATACCCGCATTGCCAAATCATTCACCTATGGAAGAAACAGAAAGTTTTCGCCGAAATACCTTCATGACCGGGCGTACACTGCCTCTCGTGCTCACAATATTTGCCTTTCTCTTGCCGATCTTTTTCGTCCCGAACGCCGCTTTTCCATTCGAACTTTCCAAAGCCTATCTTGCACTCATAGCCGTCGCTCTTATATTCATAGTGTTTTCGATCCAGACGCTCCGGTCCGGCGTATTGAAGTTCCGCTCATCGGCGCTTTTATTCGCCGTGCTCGTTTTGCCTCTCACGTATCTTCTCTCAGCACTTTTTTCTTCTGTTCCGTCCCTATCGTTTTTCGGCTACGAGATAGACCAGGATACCTTCGGTTTTATGGCCCTCTGTGCCGCGCTCGCTCTTTCCGTCACTCTTGCAGCGGATTCGGAAAGCCGAGTGGCAGCAGTTCTGCGGGCCCTGTATGTGGGTGGTGCGCTCATGCTGCTTTTCCAAGTCATCCAGCTGCTTTTCCATGCGCCCATCAATTTCGGCCTTTTTTCTTCGCCTATACAGAATCTGCTCGGCAAATGGAATGATCTGGCACTCTTTGCGGGCTTCATGGGCTCTCTTTCCCTTCTTATTTTTGAAACCGTTCAGCTTTCGACGGTCAGAAATATCTTCGTATGGGTGACCCTCATTCTTTCGGTTGTCGTCTTGGTGCTGGCAAATCTTCCGCTCGCGTGGGTGCTTTTCGGACTCGCTTCCTTCATACTGCTTATCTTTTCTTTCATGCGTCGCCACTTGCATAGAAGCCTTGCAGGGGCAGGCGGAATCGCATCTCTTGTCGCCCTGGCTCTGGTCGTCTTCTTCCTTTTCTTCGGAGCTCGCGTGAGCACCACGTTGCAGAATCATTTTTCTATATCGGCTCTCGAGGTGAGCCCTTCGATGAAGGGAACGCTCGGCGTGCTTGAGAACGTATACGCGAAGCGCCCGCTTGTCGGTTCC
>JAFAQP010000015.1 GCA_019246385.1 Patescibacteria group bacterium
CCTATTCGCTCGGTAAAACGTATACATTCACGCTATTGCAGGGCGACGTGGTGACTGGCAAGGTCGTGGAATACTGGAGAACAGCTAAGGGAAAAAGAAAGGGGGTCAAAATCGTAAGTCCTCTGGGGCGACAATCGCTCCATTACACTGAGATAGACAAGGCGACGCGGCAAGATAAATCCCACGTTCGGGAATCCCCACCTCCCGAAACACGCATACGCCCCGAGCGCAAACCAAGCGAAGCGGCACTGATCGGAGAAAATCAAAAAACGTTGCTTCGGCGTATTTTCGAACTAGGGGAGGACTTCTCCCCTGAAGCCGTCGCGATGATTACGGATGCTGCGGCATTGATGAATGAGCTGTATGGCATGCGCGAACGGGACGACGGAACATTGGCGCTCAATCATGCCCTGAGAGCGGCGGTGCGCATTATGCGGTTCTTCGAGCAAAGAGAAGATCCCGACCTTATCGTCGCAGCCATGCTCCATGACGCCTTGGAGGATCATTTGGACGAGCTTGTCGGGTACGCGCAAGGCAAACCGGTATCGACTGGGCTGTCCGAAAGACAAAAAAGGGAAATAGCGGCGACCTATCTCCGGTCGCGGTTTGGTCGCGAAGTTTCCATGCGCGTCTCCGCGCTGAGCAATCCCGAACGAACAGAGGAAATGACACCGCAAGAAAACAATGCCCGATATCTGGAACACGTCAAAAAACTCATCCTGTCTCCGAAGAATTTTTATATAAAGCTAAGCGACCTTCTCGATAACTCGTTTACTCTTAAAATTAAACCGAAAAGTCGGGAAGACATGCATAAGCAGCGACAGAAACTTAGACAGCGGGCGGAAAAATATCTTCCACTCTATATTCTCTTTCGTGAACGTCTGGATGATCCAGATATCGCGATACCGGAACATAAAAAGCAAATTATCACCTCGATCCTACAGACTAAACAAAAATTTGCAGAGAGAATTCTTGGTATCCCAGCGTAACCAAGTGCTACAGTAAGTAGATGGACCGTTCCCGCCGCATCATAGCGGTTGATCCCGGATACGACCGCGTCGGCATAGCGGTCCTTGAAGGAAATACTCTCATCCACTCTGAATGTTTTGTCCCTGCAAAAGGAGCTTTGGAAAACCGCCTGAGAGAAGTCCATGGACGGGCCAGAGAAATCATTCGGGAATACGAGCCCCGCTCGCTTGCCTTGGAAACACTCTTTTTCAGCAAGAACCAAAAAACCGCGATCGGCGTCGCCGAAGCACGCGGAGTCATTATGCTTGCCGCAGTAGAAGCCGGAATACCGCTTGCCGAATACTCGCCGCAAGCGGTAAAGATCGCTGTCACTGGCCAGGGTAACGCCGACAAGCGCGGAGTCATAAAAATGGTGGAACGCATGGTGAACCTTCCTTCCGCCGGGAAGCGCTATGACGACGAATACGATGCTATCGCTCTGGGGCTCGCCCACCAGGCAACGCAAAAGGTTTCCCCCACCCAGAAAGGATGAGGCTTGCCAAGGAAAAGAATTTTGGTAAGAATGAGGTCGTTACTCTTTAATCAATCATATGGACGACAGGAAAAAACATCCGGCAGACGGCGAGGATGACGATCTCGTTTCTCCGCTCTCGGGTCCGGGAGGAGAGGGGCCGCTCGACATGAAGGACGAGGACAACGACGATCTCGACGACACGCGGGTGCCCGCAGACGACGACGAAGCGGACTACCTATAACGATTCCCCGCGGGGCGTTTCATTCCTGATTCTCACGAACCGGTGTTTTCCGATACGCAAGGTCTTGCCGAACGGCCGAGCAGAGGGATCGTATATCTTTGTGTCTTCGCCGACGACACGTATCGCTCCCGCGTCTCCTAACCGTTTGAATTCCGCGTTCGACGCGATGATACCTGCTTCAAGAAGTGCTTCCCGAAGTCCTGCTTTTAATTCTATTTCGTCCGTATCTGCGGGTGCTTCCCCTTTGGAAAAGGCACTCTCAAAATCTGATGCTGCTGCTGCTGCCGATTTTTCTCCGTGATACATGCGGACTATTTCTTTTGCGAGCGCTTTTTTTGCCTCTTTCGGATGCATTGAAAGAAACGTTTTTATTTTTTCCTCTGGAAGGAGGGTGCAGTCGAAGAATACAGCTTCTACCACTTCGTCCGGCAGGGCCATGATTTTGCCGAACATGGAGCGCGCCGTCTCATCAAGAGCGATGAAGTTGCCGAGACTTTTGCTCATGAGTTTCTCGCCTGTCTTGGGATTCTCAAGAAGAGTCGTCGCGACGACGATTTTTTCCTTATGCCGCATTTTCTGGAGGAGCATCCTTCCTGCGAGCATATTGAAGGTCTGATCTGTGCCACCTATCTCCACATCAACGTTCATAGCGACCGAGTCGTATCCCTGCATGACTGGGTAAAGGAATTCGTGCAGATAGAGAGGCTTCTGGTCCTGAAGGCGCTTTTCAAAAAGATCGCGCTCCAGCATGTGCTGGACGGTAAAAGCGCTCGCAAGCCCT
>JAFAQP010000019.1 GCA_019246385.1 Patescibacteria group bacterium
TATATAATTTAATTATGGATGGGCCGAACGTGGTGTTCGATGAAGAGCAGTGGGAGAGAGGCTCAATAAAACCCACACCATATCAAGGGCTGGCCGGTTTTCTTATCAAGAAAAAAATTGCAACAAACAGCAAGAGTGCAGAGCGTCTGCTGCTCTGGACAGCTATTGGAGCTGTTGCGATTGGAATTATTGTCTGGTTCTGGTTTAACCCGAAACCCCCGCCGCCTTCTATTGAAATAAATACACCTGAACATCCCCCTGCGTCCGCTTCTATGCGCTGAACACTATGCGAGGTTTCACGCTTATCGAGCTTCTAGTAGTAATCGCCATCATTGGAATGCTTTCCTCCGTTGTGCTCGCCTCCTTAAACCAGGCTCGCGCTAAAAGCAGAGATGCGAGACGGTTGTCCGACATGTACGAACTTCGAAATGCTCTTGAGTTTTATTATTCAAAGAACGGTTCTTATCCTTTTTGTACAGACTGGTCTCAGACCGGCTCATATTGGATAAACTGCCTTGATCAGGCTTTGAAAGCAGACGGGGACCTACCTACTGTTTCAGTGGATGATCCCCTCGCACCATCGGCGCACTATAGGTATGACAATTTTTGCGCTGCCCCAGGTGTCACCGATGCGCAGCATTATCGCTTATGGGCTAGTTCCGAATTGCCCCAACCCCCTCCAAATGGCACCGCCTTGTGGTGGAATGCAAACACAGTTGGCGTGACGAATTGTGATTGTCCGTCTGGTCTTGTGAATGGCGCATGTCTTTAAGACCTTTATAATTTTTTTTATGTCAATGAACGATTGGCGGCTCGGAAAATGGCTCAACCATAAGGAAGGTTCCAACTTCGTCCCAAATGGCCCGCTAGTCTGGACAGCCAGAAACGAAAGGATACAATCTGGGCTAGACACTAGTACCGACTATCTATGGACTCAGATGTCGCCATAGACGATTTTCTAACAGACCCGCGGTATGACGAGACACTCGTTCGAGCCATTCTTGATACCATCCGGGAACCGCTCTTAGTGCTTGATGAGAAGCTCCGCGTACTTGCCGCAAGCCATGTCTTTTACAAGGACTTCCAAGTGAATCCAGAAGAAACGATCGGTCGTGAACTTCGAGCACTCGGAAATGGGCAATGGGATATCCCTGCGCTTCGCAAGCTTTTACTCGAAATCATTCCTGAAAAAAGGGCGGTCACTGATTATGAGGTAGAGCATACGTTTGAAAGCTTAGGGCGTCGCGTGATGCTGGTAACGGCGCAAGAGGTGCGCATTGAAAGAAATTCTGGAAAAGAGAAACATCTGCTGATCAGCTTCAATGACGTAACTGACAGCAGACAACATGAACAAGAAAGCAGGCGGCTTCTTGATGAACAGAAATTATTACTTGAAGAAGTGCGCCATCGCATGGCCAATAATCTTCAACTCATAGTAGGCATTCTTCTTTTGAAAGCAGAGTCCTCCGCTTCGGATGAAGTGCGGCTGCATCTTACCGATACCCACAACCGCCTTATGTCTATCGCGATGTTAGAAAAACATTTACAACCTTTGGGCATCGAGGAATATGTTGATATCCATGAATATTTGGCCACGTTATGTGGGAGTCTCACCGCTTCATTTATAAATGACTCGATGCACATTTTGTTGAATTTGGATGCGGCACACAAAAGGGTACCGTCTTCCGAAGCAGTTCTTTTGGGACTTGTTACTACAGAGCTCGTCATCAATGCACTGAAATATGCGTTTTTGGGTAAGAAAGACGGCCAAATAAGTGTTCGGTTTGAGATCTATAAAGACGCATGGCAGTTGTCCGTATCAGATAATGGGGCCGGTATTTCTCTCACCCAACAAACTCAGGGTATAGGTACGGGATTGATAGATGCCTTTGCTCGCCAGTTAAAGGCCGAAGTAGAACGAGAGAGCGATGCAAAAGGAACGACGGTACACATTGTGTATCGGGGGGCAGAGGGGATACTCAAATAAGTCTATTTAAACCTCTCAACTCGATCAAAAAAGGTTCCAACGTCGTCCCAGATGGACCGCATTTAATGACTTGATACACTTCACATGTGAAACGCAATAAGTTTAAATTCTGGCATTCTTTGATTGGCACTGCCTTGTTTCTTACTCTTGAAGGTCTACTGATGTGGCTCTTTGGTAGTGCTGGAAATATTGCACTGATTTGTATACTCGTTTTCTCATTTATGGGGGTGACGGCAAATATCATTATTTCGATGGATGTTATTGAAGAAGTTCGGAATGCGAGATACATGGTTCTTCTCTTATCGGTAGTTGTTTTCGGCTTTGTTATATTCTTTGCATTTCAATACTGGTATCTCTTGCAACTTCAGCCACATAGTTTTCCAGGTTTGGATACTAACCCCATAAACCTGTTACTGCACAGCACAATGGTATTCGTATTCAATCCCATTTACCTTCCTGCTTCAATAGGTGCTCGCAGCCTTATGCTTATAGAGACGTATGGAGCATTGGCGCTCGCACTTTTCATTCTTCAAAACATGTGGCAATTCAGAAAGGAAGTCTAACCACGATTTGCAACACCCGTTCGGATATCGTCCAGACTACCCGTTAAGCGTGTGTTGATATAGCGGGAGACTAAAGTTTAGGGATCGTGATAGTCTAGCGTGTGTGCAAAAATGCATAATCGAAAATCGCAACTTTTGATTATTTCTCTTGTTCTGTTCGCCGGTATGCTTTTTGCAGTAAGTATTTCGGCTAGAGAACCAATGGCATCTACGACACCATCTCTTAAAGAGGTTGCGTTAACCTTCGACGACGGACCCTACGGGACTTCTACTCAAGCGGTACTTGATATTTTGCAAAAAGAAGACATTCATGCAACTTTTTTTCTTATCGGAAGAAATGTCGAGAAATACTCCAGCCTTACAAAAGAGGAGGTGAATGATGGGGAGCTGATCGGTAACCACACATACGACCATCCAAAAAATTTGCCACTTATGACTCTTGCCCACATTCGTTCTGAAATTTCCAAAACCGATACCGCTATCAGCTCTTCGACTGGAATACATACAAAATTCTTTCGGCCACCATATGGTCGTATAACGAACAGAGTAAGGGGAGAGCTTCATAAAGAAGGGTATACGATAGTGATGTGGAATACAGATCCCCGAGATTGGGATTATAAAGGGGCGCCAAGCGACGCAATAGTTAATCGGATATTGAGCCATTTGAAGGATCGCATGGTCATAGATCTGCATGACGGGAGGGATACCCACGTCGGGTACCCCAGAGACAATCTTATAAAAGCCCTCCCGATTTTGATCGATAAGCTTAAAGCCGACGGATATACATTCGTTACGGTTGATAAATTGAAGGGAAACTTCATTCAGTAGCCGTCTATACACGCGACCACATAGGTTCTGACTTCGTTCCCCAGATGGGCCGCTCCGAATACATTTTATCGGTAGACCCGGGCCCGCTAACGGTTCCCGAACCAATCAAGTAACCCACGTCGAAACTTGACGAATGGTTATTATATTGTATTTTCTTTCCATGGAAAGGAAACTCCCGGATGTTGCCGATTTTTTTCGAGCTCTTAATGCAGAGAATGCCGAAATGTCAGCATTATGGTCCCGTATTTCATGGCGCATACGAGGTATCGTAGAAAGACGGGAAAGGAAAGTTGTTGGTCTTCAAGGAAAGGTCCTTATCGTTTCTAGTCCTTATCGGCTCACCGAAAGTGAAGAGAAGGGCATTTATGCCGACATAATGTACGCCTGTAACGAAGAAGGTTCTACCGAAGATTTAAGGCGGTTCGCAGAAATCTTGGAGGAAGTGCGTTACAAGGAAAGCGAGTAAGAAAGTAAAAGAATTTACTGAGTTCAAAATCTCAACAGATTTTTGTATAATTAACACATGCCCAAGAAAATTTCAGGCGGCGTAGCCCATATGCTACCGACAGACTTGCGGAACGCTTTATCGTCCGATTCCAAAGCTCTTGCGGCTTGGGAGGATATTACGCCGTTATCCCGGAACGAATGGATCTGCTGGACTATCTCCGTTAAAACTGCGAAAAAGAGAAAGGAACATGTCGACAGGGTCGTCTCGGAACTCAAGGAAGGGATGCGCCGGCCTTGCTGCTGGTATGGGTGTACGCACCGGAAAGATAAAGCATTGAGCCCTTCGCAAAAATTCGTGCTCAGCACACGAATGAAACTCGCGCCTAAGGGCATACGGCGGCGTTATCGATTTATTTAAGTATCCTTGTTTTTCGGGTCAAAAATACCCGGAAGGTTCGCATCTTGTGCGATGTCGATTCCCTGAAACTGAAAAAATGATCGTCAACGATATCAAGGCCGTGCTCTGGAAGCATGTCTTTCAACGGGTCTATGGCCGTTCTCGGTGCGCCTGTCGTTTTTGATGTGTGCCCGACTTGAATTTCAACGTCTCTTTCGCTGAATCCTCCGAAAAGTATAGCGGCGCCTATCTTGGTGATCCGTGAAA
>JAFAQP010000064.1 GCA_019246385.1 Patescibacteria group bacterium
TAGCTCCCGTAACAAAGGAATCGGTGGGAGCAGACGGCATAAATATCACTATGAACAACGAGCCTGCGGCGCATCAGATCATTTTTCACGCGCACGTGCATCTGATACCGCGCTTCCATGGCGACCCGCACAAACCCTGGGCCGGTATTCCGTATGCGGAAGGAGAAGCGGAAAAAGTAGCGGACGCTATTAAGACACGACTGAACTCTTAAAGAGCTCCATCTAAACCTGAAAGTCCGCTGATACGATCGTAGGTGTTCCAAAACTCCATAACCATTTTCGGATCTCCTTCGAGGAAGACTCTTATATTCCCATTCTCCTCCCTTTCGTAAGGGAGCTCAATACCTACTACTTTGGCGATGGCGCAGTAAAAAGCAAGCCCGTAAGGAGAAATCGGAAATGAATGCGTCCTTTCGACGGAATGAACCATGCCTGCTATTTTGCGGCAGAGCGTAGTAACTCCCAGAAATCTTCAATGGGAGATTCGCTCGTCAGTAGGACCCGTACATAGCCGTCAAGTTCAGGGTGAGGATGATTACCGGTGTAGTGAAAATGCCGGGCGTCTTCGCTGCCCGGGACATCTAGCCGCATGCCGTGGCGCGCAGCCACATCACTGTAATGATCAAGGTTATGTATCGAAATAGAAAATGAGACCGGACGCGCCTTCGTAGGGGCTAATTCACTCCTATGCATAGAAGCTACGTTGTATCGTAAAGCGGCATCCCTTTCAAGTCCCAGGCGTTTACCTCTCAAGCGCCTCGATTCCGGGCAAAGTGCCGTTCGCAAGGAAATCAAGCATCGCGCCTCCTGCGGTCGACACGAACGTAAATTTCTTCATTAGGCCGAGACTTTGGATCGAGGCCAGGGTATCTCCCCCGCCCACGATCGTTTTTGCTGATGCGTTGGCGATAAGCTCCGCAAGTGCGTCCGTACCTTCTGTGAAATTCCCTTCAAAATGCCCCATCGGGCCGTTCCATAAGACCATGCGCGCTTTCGCGACGAGCGGCTTCAATTTCTCAAGAGCGATCGGTGGAATATCGGATATGGTTTCGCCCGGGAGGACTTCGCTGGCCGGCTTGTCTTCACGTCCTCCCGGAGCGGAAACGGTTATGATTTCGGGAAGCAGTATCTTTGAATTTGAAAGCAGTCCTTCCGTCGTGTCGGTCCCTGACACGAGCGACTTTCCTACTTCATATCCTTTTGCCGCATAAAAATCGTTCACCAGAGCGCCTCCCACGAACACGAAGTCGTACTTCTGCAATAGGGCATGTAGGATCGGCAGCTTAGTTTCGAGTTTCGCGCCTCCCAAAACCGCGAGCGATGGGCTTTCCGGAGAAAGCGCGGGAGTAAGGCCTTGCACCTCTTCCATGAAGCGTATTCCGGCAAAAGATGGAATGAGTTTCGGAACGCCAACGATGGACGCATGCGCGCGGTGCGCGTTCGTGAATGCATCATCCACGTACACGTTTCCCAAAGATGCGAGCTGTTGTGCGAATCCTGCATCGTTCGCCACCTCTCGTGCGTCGCGTCGGAGATTTTCAAGGAGCAGCACTTCGCCATTCTTAAGGCGCTGAACAGCCTCGCGGGCGCGTGGCCCGACGATGTCGTCCGTGAAAAGAAGCGGCACCTTTTTTTTCAGGTACTCATAGATAGGTTGCATGGAGTTTGTCGGATCTCGCCCTACGTGCCCCATAAGCACCACCTTCGCTCCCCGCGCAGAAAGATAGGCTATGGTCGGCAAGGTCTCGTCGAGGCGGAATCCGTCGATGACGCGCCCACCTTCTATAGGAACATCAAGCGAAGCGCGGACGAGAGCCGTAACGGAAGATACGTTCGGAATTTCAGAAAGCGAGCGCATGCTAGGTGAACGCTTTCATTATCGACACGAAACTTTCCGCATCCGTGGACGCGCGACCGACGAGAAAGCCCTGCACGTGCGAGTTGTCGACCAGATTTTTTGCCGATTCCGCGTTCACCGACCCTCCGTAAATAATGCGGGTTTTCTCCGCAGCATCCCTTCCCCACAATTCGACGAGTGTTTTTCGTATAAAGATGATCCCTTCCGAAACGACACGCGCCGCCGGCGGGTCGCTCTCACCTATCGCCCACAAGGGGTCGTACGCGACCGTGAGACGGGAAGCGTGCGCGCTCTCGACGCGCGAAAGAGAAACGGAAACATTTTTCGCAAGATAGGAGAAATGCGAACCTTCGTCATCTCGTTCCCGCTCTCCCACGCAGATTATCGGGTGAAGCTTTGCATTAAGCGCAGCGACCGCTTTCTTAGAAACATCCTCATCGGTATCCCCGAGTGCGCGCTTCTCCGCATGCCCGAGAATGACGTATTCAATGCCCGAAGCTTTCAACGTAACGGGAGAAATGCTGCCCGTATGCGCCCCGTCGGCGTCATAGGAAACATCCTGCGTCCCGAAAAGAATCCGCCGGCCGCCGTATTCTTTTTTAAGCGCGACGGCAAGAGGAACCGGCGGGCACACCGCGACGAGCGCGCGGCTGCCGCGCGGAAATTTCTTGTCTATCGAACGCAAAAGCTTCTTTCCTTCAGGAATCGTGCCTACGTATAATTTCCAGTTGCCGACGACGAGCGATTTCACAGGAAGAATCGTAACACACCTCTTAAAAAGGTACGTCTTGATCCTGCCATAAAACAAATTTGTAATCGTTCGAGATTGAAGGAGTGAAAGGAGGTGGGCCGAAGGAGAGCGAGCGGTCATAGGTGTCGTTTCTTTGGCTGTATCCGGAAATAAAATTTCCGTTGCCGTCGGTCCATTTGGTGCCGGTGCGTCCGTTCGTGACGACGGTTCCGTACGTATTCAGAATAGAACGCAAAACATACGAGGAAAGGCTGGCAGGCACCGCGTCGCTGCCCGACGTGGTGTAGTGATTCCGTCCGAACCAGCCGTCTTGCGCGATAAAGATTCCGTGGAGCTGCATGGTATCCGGAGATTGGAGCGATATAAGCACGGTTCCCTGCCCAATAAGCACTAGCCCGTCTCCCGAAGAATGCGCGTACGTGATGTTATTGGAAAGAATGACGTTTTTGTCGGCGCCTGACCCGCTTTCGTTCGCCGCAGCGATGGTGACTTTGCCGGAAACCGTCCCCTCGACCCACGCATTGTCTTCGACAAAGACGACGGGGCAGCTGGCGGAAACCACGTGATGCACTGCCGCTGCCGTTCCCGTAATTATCGAGCGCTCTTGTTGCCACCCGTTCTGGGTGGAATACCCCCAGATGGCCTGTGTTCCGGTGACTTTGTACGAATCGAACGAGCCGTCCGCGTTGAAAACGATCTTATATCCGTAATTACCCGACGGGCCGAGATACGAGCCGCTCGTGGTCGCGTAGTTTTTCAAGGAAGCAAGATTTACAGAAAGGCCGTTAAAATCTATCGGCGCCGCCGGATAATTCCATAAGCTTGACGGGCCGCCGGCGCCAAACACGCCGTTTTTCGTGGCATTCGGAGAGCAGCCGAAATCCGAGGTACAGAGCCATGTCGCGACCCCTGAGGAAACGGTTGAATTATGCGTGCCGTCCATGCGGATGCCGCCGTTGCTGAAATACGGCCCTGAAATGATCCGGTCCGCCCCTACCCAGACATTCGAATTGACGATGTAAGAATAATCCGCGACGGAAGGACGGGCATATTTTGCGAGCAACGTCCGGGTGTAGGTAGGATCGGCTGCACTCGTACCGACCGAAGTTATGGCAACATCGGTGACCGAGCCGCAATACGTGTCACCGGAAATGCCCAAAGAAAAACTGCCGATGTTTCCGCCCTCCGGGTCATTCACGGTGTGTGTATAGGGCCCTCCTTTTCCAGTTCCGTCCGTGAGATCATTCGGAAAATGCGCTAAGTGCCAGCGATAATATTCGAGTCCCGCTTCTGCGAGGTTGTTGGCTTTCTGCCGATTCTCCTCCGCAAGCTGCAATTTTTTCTGAACGAAAATATATCCCGTCAGGCCCGCGACTAGGGTCATGAAGACCGCCGAAAAGATCAGGACCAAAATGACGAAATATCCTCTGAAAGCTTTTTCTTTCATTGGGGTCTTAAGTTTCTCAAGGTAGCGCCTGAGCGCAGCGTGAATTCGCCGGGCAGATGGAGTTGGGTGACGTC
>JAFAQP010000047.1 GCA_019246385.1 Patescibacteria group bacterium
GATTTCGACGATATCCTGGTGACGGCGGAGCGCTTGCTGAAGCACACGGAGGCGCGGGCATATTTTCAACACGCATGGGACTTCGTCCATGTGGACGAATATCAGGATACGAACAAGGTGCAGTACCAAATCGTCAGGGAACTGAGCAGCGCGCACGGAAACATCGCCGCAGTCGGCGATGCCGATCAGAACATTTACAGCTGGCGGGGAGCATCGCTATCGCATATCCTCGATTTTGAACGTGACTTTCCCGGCGCAACGGTCATATCGCTTGTGGAAAATTATCGCTCCACAAAGACGATCATCCAGGCAGCGAACGACGCGATCGCGAAGAATATCCGGAGAAAGGAAAAAGAGCTGTTTACGAGGAATCATGACGGAGAAAAGATTGCCCTCGGCGGATTCGCCGATGAAAACGAAGAGGCTCGGTATGTCGCGAGAGAATCCGCACGCCTCATCCGTCAAGGCACGGACGAAAACGAGATAGCGGTCCTCTATCGCGCGAACTTCCAGTCTCGGGTACTTGAAGAGGCCTTCCTCAGAGCGGGGATAGAATATCAGGTCTTAGGAACGCGATTTTTCGAACGCAAAGAGGTGAAAGACGCCCTCTCGTATCTGCGTCTTGCGTTAAATCCCGACTCTGCGGCGGATCTCGCACGCGCCATCGGCTCTCCTCCCCGCGGCATTGGCAAGGTGACGCTCGCGCGCATCGTGAACCATCAGGAAAATTTTCTGACACCAGACGCGGGAAGAAAATATGCGCTTTTTCAGGAGACCATGCGGCGCATCAAAAGCGCTGTCGAATCGACGAGCGCTTCCGAAGCGGCCCGCGTTGCGCTTCGGGAATCCGGATTGTGGCAGCACTATGAAAAGGGCGGCGGCGAAGATGCGGAACGCCTCGAGAACCTGAAAGAACTCGTGAGCGTCGCCGCGAAATACGACTCATTCGCTGCCCCGGAGGGCATAGAAAAACTTATCGAGGAGGCGGCCCTGCAAAGCGACCAGGACGAGCTTGAGGAAAAGAAAAAAAACGGCGTAAAGCTTATGACGATTCATGCCGCAAAGGGCCTGGAGTTCGAGCATGTGTTCATAACCGGCCTCGAAGAAGGATTATTCCCCCACGAACGCGATGACTCCGAACTGGTGGACGATGAAGAGGAGCGCCGGCTTTTTTACGTGGCTTTAACGCGTGCAAAGAAAAAAATTGCAGCAACTTATGCAATTTCACGGCGCATTTTCGGAACGCGTTCCTTGAACACGCCCTCCGAGTTCATCGCGGAAATGGATCCAGCCCTTTCGGAGGTCGTCGCGCTGCCTCTTTGGGATGCCGCCGAACATGAAACGGAAATCATATAAGCGGAGAGAAAAAAGAAAAGGCGCCCGACTGGGGCAGCATCTGCTGACGAACAGAGGAATCGCATTTTCCCTCGCCGAAGCCGGACAGGTATCCGCAAACGACACCATACTCGAGGTGGGTCCGGGGACGGGTATGCTCACCGCAGAGCTTTTAAAGCGGGGAGGGCGCGTCGTCGCGATAGAAAAAGATCCGGAAATGATTTCGCGTCTGAAAGTAAATTTTGAAAAGGAAATCGCAGGATTCCGGCTCCTGCCTTACGAAGGCGACGCGAGAGATCTGACTCCCGATTCCTTTTTTCCGAAAGAACGCTATAAGATAGTCGCGAATATTCCCTACTACATCACCGGCGAGCTTCTGCGCTCGTTTCTGACAGCGCGGAACCAGCCTTCCAGAGTCGCGCTCCTCGTACAGAAGGAAGTCGCCGAGCGTGTCGCGCGCGGCAAAAAAGAAAGCATACTTTCTCTCTCAGTAAAAGCGTACGGCATCCCGCGATACGTGAAGAGCGTTGCGCGCGGCAGCTTTAATCCGCCGCCCGCGGTCGATTCGGCGATACTTGCGATCGAATCCATCTCGCGAAGGAATTTCGAGAAAATCGACGAAGATCTTTTTTTTCGGATCGTGAAAGCGGGATTCGCGCAAAAACGAAAAACGATAAGCGGCAACCTTAAAAAAGTTTTCGGTGAAAAGGCGCGGCACGCCCTTTCTGCCGCGCGCGTATCCCCGGACGCCCGCGCGGAAGATGTTCCGCTTCCTACATGGCTCGCTATCGCAAAAAATATCTCACAGTGAGGTTCCTACTTCCATGATCGTCCCTCGAGTGATTGGAACGGGAACACACGCGGACGGGGGGACAATGACCTTGCACAGGGGGTTGCCCGGTTCGTAGGTCCCAAGTTCATAGGCACCGGGTTTTACGATCGCGTAATAGGGATAGGCCTTTTTAAGTTGCGCCGGATCGAAAAGATATGTTCCGGCAGAGGGAGGGCTCAATGTGAGCGCGAAAGACCCGGGAATACCGCAGGTACAAGGCAGAGCCGTAGTGAGGCGGCCGCCAAACGGGGTCGTAAGGGCATTCGGTAGGCTTCCTATCCGGCTTACGGAGGCAAGAGATTGCAGCACGCTCTGCAATAAATCCGAAATAGGAGAATTTTGAGGGTTCGGATTACTTCCTCCTCCCTGGGACGCCTGATTCAGTGAGGTAGTAGCCGGCCTCTGCGCCGGAACGAGTGAAAAAAAGCTCAGCGTGCGGCCAGAAGCGGCTCCGCAGGACGTCGTGGTGCCGAGAAGGCCGAAAATCTGCTCGCCGGGCTTCGGTAGAGGGGCCGTTCCTTTATTTCTGTAGATAACGAGCGGAGTGGTAGAGCTTAAAAGCGCGATTTTGTATATAGCTTCCTGATTCGTGCACAGCGACACCGAAGAAACCGTAGCAATGACGGTCTTATTTTCACTCGCCGCATGAGCGAAGGGAGCAGCAATTGAAAGGAAGGCAACGGTGCTGAAAAAAAACAGAAAAAAGGAAGCGGTAAAGGACATCCTGTGCACATAAGACACTATAACGCAGAGAAAGTCCTTTATACTTATAGAGATGCAAACCCGCAACAGCTGGGGAATTGTCTACATGGCGGCTGTTTTTGCGATCCTCGTGATTGGAACAGCTTTCACGGTCCTCCACTTTGAAAGAAAAGCTCGGCTCGCACACGTCATTGCTATCTCTCAGAATTTTTCTGATTGGAAAAACGTGTCTGACATCCCGACGAGCACTCCACGCGTACCGACGTCTTCCGGGCTTTCAAACGACGTCGCACAAGGGTATATCGCGCTTACTGCCAAAGGCACTTTTACGGCTCAGGAGCGAGACGCCATGATAGCGCAGGCGATCCAGAAAAACGTCTCTATCCCGAGCGTGGTTCCAATAGTGTCCCAGGCGGATCTCACGATCGGCACCACTTCGGTAGGCTCGTACCTGGCGCTCCTTTCTACGATCCTCAATCGCTCGACGTCCGTGAAACATTACGAGCTTGACGTATTCACGAACACCGTCGCGAACGATAACGCGAGCGGGACGCCGGAACTCGCGAACGATGCGAATCTCTATAAGCGGATAGCTGCGGCGATACTAGTCATGGAGGTTCCCCCGCAACTTGCGGAACAGCACCTCGAAGTCGTACGGAGCATGGGCGCTCTCGCCAACGCGACGGAAAAACTCTCAACCTGGAACGGCGATCCCATCGACGCCCTCACGCTTGCCGATACGTTCAACAAAGCGGAGGCGTACATGGAAACGAGCATTGACGCTCTTCTCGCGGCTGCGCAGAAATCGGAAAAGGAAAACACATGAAAAAAATCATCGCTATCGTCGTCTGCATCATACTCGTCGTCGCCATCGGTTTATCACTCCATGTTTCCGGCGCTCTGGGAGATACGGCCAACGCGCCGGGCAATTCCGTGAATATTCCCCAAAGCACGATAGATGCGGCGCAAAGTTCTGGCGGATTGCCTGATATTTCGATAACGCTCCCGACAACAGATACGAGTTCGTTCGACCAGCTACCGACCCTAACGGCGGGGTGCGACACGAGCGCACTCTCCGGCGCCGTCGCGCGCGCCGCAGGAAGCGTAGGGAAGGCGGTTTTGAACCAGCTCCCCTACAACCTCGGCAGCATTTACAATGCAGCTACCGGAAAAGGCAGCGCAAATATCAATGCTTTCGGCATAGCTTCGCAGTATCTCAATAATAAGAATCTGCCGCCTATCATAAGCGATATATTAAACGACCCGGCCGTCGCGAAGGCGGCCAATAATGCTGCAAATAATTTTATCAACGGACTTTTCAATTCCGGTTCGTCCAAGGATGTTGCGGAAAGCGTGGCAGGAAAGCTCGGCGTCGTGAGCGGAGCTTTGGGAACGAGCGAAATTCCCGTCGCAGATTCGACTCTGCAAAAAGAAGGGCGGGCAATACAATCCAACACGCAATTGATCCAGTCGAACACCCAATCCATCCAGCAAGACCAGGCGACGCAACGGGATGTAACTTGTATCGGGAACGTACTGGTGCGCGCCGCAGCCAATAAATTTGCTGCGGCGCAAGCCGCAGCGGTGATTGCCGACGTGGCTCAGGGAAACGGCGGCGACTCGCGCTTCCCCGCAAGCCAGGCAGATACCGAAGCGAAAATAGGACAAGCGGTCAGTAAGTATGTCGTCAACACCGTATTGCCTCAATATAGTGACAGCCCGTATCTGCAGCTTGGCCAGAATGCCGTTTCGGTCGACTCCCAAGCAACCGCTGTAGACCCGATCACTTGCCCCGTGCCCGCAAATATAGTGTTGGCGTGTTACGGAGATCCAAGCAGAAAGATACAAGGAAACTTCGCCAGTTGCGGCTCCGATTACGCGACGCGGATGGAAACCTGGTACGACATCGAAACAATCAAGCAATGCACGTTGAGCGGATACGTGCAAGCTGCTCGGGATCTTGCCAGCACTCTCAAGGAATACCGCATACAAGAGGAAAATACCTTGTTAGCGCAGGGAAATGGATTGATGTCGCCCACTACCTGCCTTGATCCCGGCTCAGATCCCAACACGCCGGACTACAACTGCGTGAACATCAAAACAAAAACTCCGCCCGCGGTCTACAGCAGCATAGTGGCGAATGCCGCGAATTCGGGAACAAAACAGCAGTCGGATGCCAATCAGATTGGAGGCCTCGTCGGAAAAACTTTCGAGCAGCTGGCGCTCAACGAGCTTCAGAGTCTGATTAACCTCACGAGAAGCACAAATGGGGCTCCTTCTTATGTCGCGCAACTCGGGCAAGAGAGCACCACGCTGAATTCCTCAACTCTTTCCGGAACCGTCGATACCACTCTCAAAAGCTCCATAGGTCTCGAGGTAACTTACGAAAGTCTCCTCTACGGAGAAATACAGGACCTACAATCGGCAAAGGCTCAGCTGCAGGGCTTGAATGCCTGTTACCTCAAACTCCAAGGAGGTTCCTCGACAACCACTCCCTCGGATCCGGCAAAACAAGCTTCGAACACAATAACGAGCGTCATAGATCCGCTGCTTCTCGAAAAAAATACTGAGCTCGCCGATTCGGAAAATGTGCTCGCTGAGCTTTCAGCCTATGAGAACCGAGCGCAGGGTCAAAGTGATCCGGCATCCGTAGCGAGCGCGTACAAGGCGCTCTCCGATTCGAACGCGATACACACAACCGCAGATATCGCGCAGGCATCGAACGAAAAAGATCAAAATGAGGCCCAGTTAAGCACGCTCCTCTCGGGTCTCTCTTCCGACGACTGCAAGCTTGCCGACATGCCTACCACAACGCCGCAAATTGAAACGCCGATAAAAATATCGACGCCGGCCAAAGAAACGCAATGAGCATGAAAAAGCTCCTCACCGTTCTTTTTCTTTTCCTTATCCTTTCGGGAACGGGAGCGCAAACCGCATATGCTGCTTTCGACTTGAAATGCGTGACGGATCCTGTCGAATGTCTCCCCGGCCCTGAAACAGTAAAGTTGGGAATTAGTTGCGCTGTTAATCCGATTCTGTGTCTGCCTAAAGTGGCCAGCGTCGGCGTCAACGCCGCAGGAAACGCCATCTCTTCCACTCTCTTAGGCCTGGTAACGCAGGCGGTCACTGTTTTCGTACAGCTCGCGATTGGCTTGCTGCTATTTTTTGGACTCATCTTAAACTACATCATCAATACGCTCGTGGTGCACATGGGCGACTTTGTCAACTCGGCTTCAAGTAGCGGCATCCAGGTGGCGTGGCGGACGGTGCGTGATCTCGTAAACATCGGCCTTATAGGAGCCATGGTAGCGACCGCGATCGGAACAATACTTCAGAATTCGCTACAGGCGGGAAAGACCCTTTCGCGCATTCTTATCGCCGCGCTTTTGGTGAATTTCAGTTACTTTTTCGCGGGGGCCATAATAGACTCTTCGAATTATTTAGCGACCCAGTTTTACGTTCATTATGCCTGCGATTCAGTCGTGTCGCTTGATCCAGTACAGCAGTGGCAGGTGAATGATTCGTACATACAATCCCTCGACCCCATACAGCAGGCACAGTATCTTCTCTCGGGAGCGCATCCTCCACGTGCGAATCTTCAGGATTGCGATAAAAACGGTCTTGCCGGAAAGTTCCAGGAAATATTGAACATCCAGGGTTTGAGCAGCCAGGGCGACTGGGCGCTTCTCGGCAATATTTTCATGACCGCGAATTTCAACGTCATGACCGAGGCTGCGGGGAAAGAACTTCTGGGACACATATTATTCCTCATTTTCGTGCTCGCGGTATGTTTCGTATATCTCGCGATAATATCGCTCCTCATAGGTAGGTTCGTTACGCTCGTGTTCCTTCTTATCACTTCGC
Organism: Patescibacteria group bacterium; assembly: GCA_019246385.1. GTDB lineage: Bacteria > Patescibacteriota > Minisyncoccia > Phycocordibacterales > Phycocordibacteraceae > Phycocordibacter. Next base: position 6,734 of record JAFAQP010000047.1, read on the forward strand.
CTCTCGGCATCGCGGGCGGAGCTATACCGTGGATCGGGCAATATTCGAAACAATGGTGGGAAGCCATGGTGTCTCAGGCATTTTTCGCGCCGCTTTTCTTCCTCCTCATCGGCTTCTCGCTTACGATCATAAAAGGCTTCAAGGGAACGATCGTGTTCCGGACGCTTTCTTTGCAGGACGGCGCGCTCGCAAACTATGTCGGGCTCATTTTGAACATGATTATCGCGATCGCGTTTATTTTTATGGCGCTCCAAGTCTCTCGGCAAATGAGCAAGGCGGGCGGCTCATACGTCGAGGTCTTCTATAAGGGAGCGGATGCGCTCGCCGGATGGATGCCGAAAGCCTACTCTCGAGGGCTTCGGTTTGCCGGCGCGAATATCGTGCGCAACACCATAGGCCGCGCTGCAGACAAAGCGAACATTTCGTACGAAGAATGGGCAGGAAAGAACAAAGATAAATGGTACATGGCGAAGGTCATGCGTCCCCTCGGATGGGATCAGGGGATACAAGGCAGCCTGAAGGGGGTGCGCGATTTTAAGCCTTTCGGCTTCGAGAGTTTTAAGACGAAAAAAGATGAGTACATAAAGCGCGAGACAGAATTGAGCGAGGTTCAAAGAGCCGAAGAGCAGAAAGAGCAGCTCCTCGGTCATTCGACCGTGAAAGAGCAGAAGCGCTTGAGCGAACTTCTTGAGACAGCGAGAAAGCGTGATCTGACGCCGGAGGAAAAAAACGAATTCGACAAACTAGTCGGCAAACTCACCCCCGATTCGCAGAAACGCTTTAACGAACTTAAGAAAAAAAGCGATGAGGGAGGCACACAATCAGCTGAAGAGACGAAACGTTTTAATGATCTTAAGGGCAAAAGGAGACTCACCGACGACGAGCAGACAGAGTTGGATAAGCTCAGCCAGAAGCTCACACCTCAAGAGAAGGACGAGCTCGATAAGATCGAAGAGAAGATGCATAAGGTTGGTTCCCTGCAGCGGCTCGCCATCATGGAAGAACGCTACTCGCACGAGATACGCCTAGCCGAACGACAGACAAAGAAAGATGAGAGGACCGGAAAAGAGCGCCTGGAAACTTGGGAAGAATATTGGGTACGGCAAAAAGCACGTGGCGATCTTGGCGTACAGCAGTTACGAGACGAAAACGGAAAACTTATCGAGGGTGAAGCGGGTCGAGAAGACTTAGATATCTATCGCGATCGCCTCGACAAGATGCAGATAGGCGACCGCACACGTCTCGATGACAAAGGAAATTACATAAAAGATTATCATCTCGCGCCTTTGCGCGAAGCGCGCGGAGAAGTGGAGGACGTGTTCACGACCTTGCCCGGCGACTTTCTTAAGAACGAATATTACAAGAACAACGATTTCATAATCGCCCTCGCCCGGGCGCTTCCAGAGGAAAAATGGCTTGGCATAGTAAGGGATACGAGCATACGCCGGGATATAAAGAACAAAATGTGGGTCGCGCGCCGCGGCGAGTGGGCGCGCATGATAAAAAGCACGCGGGACGATGTCGACGCCAAAATACTCGAAAAAGGAAGCCCCGAATATGCCCGGCGGCTTCTCGTGCCGTATAACTACGCCGCTAAGTACATAAGTCCAGAAGAATACAAGGAGATGATACTCTCGAACGCTGCATTTGCGGACGACGAGACGACATTCGAGGATCTCCGCAATGCGAAATACCGCGATGAGCTCTGGGCAGGTTCGACGAGCGGTCTTTTCAGGGCAGTCAAATCTTCAGGCATCCTTGGAAGAACATCGACGCGTCTCGCGAATAATTCGAAGCGCGGTTCGTTCGACGAGACGAGGGACATGCAGCACGGCGTATACCTTGCCATGGGCTTCAAGGGCGGCGAGAACGGGGATGGTGATTTCGTTCCATATATCGCCGGAGACGTGCAATTGGATGCAGAATTGAATGCGTACAAATGGGCCGCACGGACCCAAGCCGCCATGGAAGAATTTTTGGCGCGCAATACGGAAAGAGCGGATGCCGTGTCGGGAAAGGTGCTTGAGACCAAGCCTCACACGGTGCGGAATGAAATAAGCGGAGAAACTACGATA
>JAFAQP010000050.1 GCA_019246385.1 Patescibacteria group bacterium
AAAGCAGAAACCTTTCAAGGGTTCCGACAGGGAAGTGCGAGGAGCCATACTGCGGCTCCTTTCTTCCGGATCGTGCGGCGAATCCGGCCTTTTCGCGCTGCCGTTCGCACAGAAACGGATACGTGACCAAACAAAAAAACTCCGCGCTGAAGGGCTGGTTTCATTTCGCTGGAATAGATATTCTCTTCCGCGTTAACGCAAATCGCGCATTGATATGGTGAAGGGAACACCGAAGAGAAGTAACAGGCCGAAAAGGACGAAAATCTCTGAAAACGGCAGAAAATAAAGCGCCGCCGATGCGATAAGGGGCGCGACGATTGCTGCTATGGGCCGCAGCATGCGGAAAGAGCTCACGAGATCCGCGTCCGTCACCGCTACCCGCTTGAAGAAGTGCGTTTCCGTCGAGACTTCCACCATCGCGCCTCCAAGGTTCGCAACCAGCACCACTGCAATCCACGCGACATAATCGGGCGTGCCGATGAAGGCGAAACACGCTATGCCAAGGGCCATGATAAGGAATCCGAAAAGGGCTATCTCTTTTTCTCCAAAATAATTATCGGCAAGGACGCCGATAGGGAACTCGAGGAAAATATACGGCAATATGGAGATACCGAAGAGAAACCCGGTGTCTTTCCAAGAAAATCCCACGTGCTCATACAAGTAGAGTGGCAGGTAATATATTTCCCAGGCGAAAAAAAGAAGTAGAAGAAAATGCGCGAGCATCGTCGGCATGAGAGAAGTCCGCTGGCGAATCTCGCGGAAAGTATGGTGGAAAGTGACGTGGCTGCCGGGCACGCGGGAAACGGCAGGAAAGGACGCGGCGAACATCGTGAAGGGAACGATCGCGGCCGCCGCTATAAGAAATACGTCCGAGAAATTATGATCCGTCAGTATGAATGAAAGGGAGAAAGACGCCGCGAGGACGGAAAGATTGGCAAGTGCGAGGAAAATTCCGCGCGCGTGCCCGGTCTTTTGCTCGTCCACCGTTCGGGCTTCGAGAAGAAGATCGAGGCCGAGAAAAATGTTGTAAGCGCACATGCTTTGGATGGCAAAAAGTATCCCTGCGACCGGCGCCGAGCGCGCAAGCGCGAGGCCTATGGAGATGACCATTTCGATGATGCCGAAAAGCACAAGGATGCGACGCGTACCGGACCGGTAGAAGATGCGCGGCATCACTATCAAAGAAAGAGCCGTTGTAAACGAAGCCGCGGCGATGACGTACCCGAGCGCTATGTCGCTTAGAAATCCCGCAAGAAAAGTGGAAATGACGAGGCCGATAAGATAGTGATGGTAGCGCGCGAAAAAGTTGCCCGTTGAAAGCCTGGCAAGCGCGTCCTTCGAAAATTTCATCAACACAGTATACTCAGAATTCCTCGTTCTTATGTGAGGCGCCGTGCGACGACCCTTCTCCAGAGACACAGTGTCACGAACAAGACGTTGGCTACGCCGACGACCGCGAGATAGGGCACAGTGATGAGGTTGTAATGTGGCACCGCCAGGAGGGAAAAAAAGCACGAAAGCGCGAATATGCCCCACGTCGTCGCGGACTCGCTCCACGGGCTATCCCAGGTTTTGCGATAACTTGGAACGTAGCCCGCAAAATCGATCGCTGAAACTAAAAATACCGATCCTACAGGGTTTTTCAGCTGCCACCACACAAGCATCGCAATAAGGCATAAGGCGAGAAGTATCGTGTCGCTTACGGTTATGTTCCGTGTTCCGTATTTAAACGAGAGTACGAATAAAAGTAAAATGAGAACCGTTCCGAATGAAAGCGATAGAACGCTCCAACCGCCTCCTCCGTACCAGCTTCCTACTGCGGCGGTTCCCTGAGTCATCGCCCATATAAGCCACGTATAAGCATGTGGTTTTACTTCTCCGCGGAACATGCCGGAGAGATACGGGAAATAGCCGGCGAGAACGGCGGCGATCGACAAGAGGGAGAACAAAACCTTGAAATCGAAAGGGAAGGACATTACTGGAGTATAACGTGCCGGCCATATTTGACTTATATCCTTTCTTATGTTATCACTAAATCATGAGTGAACATCGATGGAACATCCAGAGGGCAGGGGCGCAAACTGTTGCTGAACACGAACAGGAAGAGAACGCTAAAGCGAGGCAACGCGCAACATTGCACGCGATACATGCCGAAAATATCACTGCGGGCGATGAGATAACTTTTTGCGATTTACGAAGCAAAAGTAAAAAAACGAGCACCGCTACTTATCACGGGCATAGAATACCGGCTAACGGGAGCCACGCTCGGATGAATTTATCGAGGCCAACAAGTCAGCCTTTTTCGGTCCGTCTGTGTGACGTCAGCGATGTCCATAAAGTAAGGCGCACTGCCTCGTGACCAGGGAAAGAGCGGTTTACACCCCGATCAGGACAGGTATCACCATAGGGCGCTTCGAGGTTTTTTGGAGTAAGTAGCGCTCCACTGTGTCAGTGAGGTTCGTTTTTATATACTCGAGATCTATCGGATTCATGTTAGCCGCAAGGTCTTCGACCGTTTTTTTGATTAGCAAGCGCGACTCCGACAAAAGGCCCTGCGATTCGCGCAGATACACGAAACCGCGCGAGATTATATCTGGCGATTTTTTCAAGGTTCCCGTGCGCACATTGACGGTCGCGATGATCACGAACATACCGTCTTCTGCAAGTGACTTGCGGTCGCGGATGACGACTTCCTGCATATCTCCTATAGAGAAGCCGTCCACCATAAGCGGGTTTGCGGGTACCTTGTTCTTTTCCATCGTGAACGCTTCTCCGTTTCGTATCTCAACGACCGTGCCGTTGTCCGGAATAATTACTTTTTCCTTCGGAAAGCCCGCGTGTATCTGCGCATTGGCGTGAGACTTCAGCATCGAATAGTAACCGTAACCGGGCATGAAGAATGCCGGATTAACCTGCTCACGCATCCATACCAATTCTCCCGTATTCCCGTGGCCGGTCGAATGCACGTCAGAAGAGCGATAATGAATGAGAGAAACCCCGTTCCTCAAGAGATTGTCCTTCAAGGTCTGCACATGGGTCTCATTTCCAGGAATCACCGAGGAGGAGAGCACGACAGTGTCGCGCTCATTGAACGTGAGTATTTTATGTTTCTTCGTCGCTATCCTCATGAGGGCCGCCGATTCTTCGCCCTGTGATCCCGTGGCGATAATAACCACCTTGTCGGGCGGATAATCGCCGACCTGTTCCACGGGGATTATGGTTCCCGGCTTCGGAGCAAATATGTTTCCGCGTTCCGCTATTTCGATGTTGGTTTTTATGGAACGCCCTTCGGTCACTATTTTTTTGCCGAGTTTCTCGCATACCTTGATGATGTGGATCATGCGTTCGAACTGGGAAGAGAACGTTCCGATAATAAGGCGTCCTTTGACCGAGCGGATGATCTCCTCAAGGGTCGCATACACGCGCGATTCTGGTATCGAAAAGCCGTCGCGTTCCGCGTTCGTGGAGTCGGCGATAAAGAGCAGATTCTTTTCTTTGCCGAGCGCTCCCCAGTTCTTTTTTTCCTTTTCGGTGGGAATGCCGTCCTCGTGTTCAAGGCGAAGATCGCCCGAGATGAGCACGTTGCCGTGCTTCGTGGAAATACACAGACCCATCGAATCTGGTATGGAGTGTGTGACCGGAAAACTTTTTATTTTGAGGCCGTTCACGATGACGCTTCCACCCGGCTCGAGGACGCGCAGATCGAGAGGTGCCAGATGGGGGAACTCCTCGTGGCGCTTCTTTATCATGAGCGAAGTCAGATGCTGGGTAAAAATAGGCGGATTGCCGATGCGATCCATGATATAGGGTATGCCGCCGATGTGGTCCAGGTGCCCGTGGGTTATGAAGAGTCCGAGTATCCTTTTTTTGTTCTCTTCGAGATATTTTGTGTTCGGCAAAACATAATCGATGCCCGGCGCGGATTCCTCGGAGACGAACTGGAATCCCGCGTCCGCGATGATTATCCCTTCGGGGACTTCGATCAAGACCATGTTCCGGCCAACTTCCTCAAGTCCTCCGAGAGGTATGATACGGACGGTATCCGGATCCGGAGGCGGCAAATTCACGCGCTCCGATTCCGGTATTTCCTCCAATGCCTCCCGCGGAGGCGGCACGGGCGTTCTCATCCGATCCCGTCTGCCGCCCGGGCGGCCGCGATTGTCAGTGCGGCGCCTATGCGGTCCCGTCTGCCGCCCAGGCGGCCGTCCTCCTTCGCGGGAGGGATTTCCATGTGGCGAGAGGCCGCCTCTGGCGGGACTCCGGCGCGCAAAATTACCGCCGCGCGGAATGCCGGTGAACGGCCGGGATCGCCGTCTTCCGGGGTTTTGTGGTTGTTGTGCTTCCATAATAATTTATGATTATTTTTTTAATTCGTTTCGTTATGCGTTCGGGAATATCCTGGTTATGAACGTGTGCCAGTCCATGGTGAAAATGGGCCAAAGCCTTTCGGTCGCGATGAACCATTGGTCTACCGAATCGAATCTATCGCTCGGCGTTCCTATCGTTCCGAAGGCTATGCCTTTGGCGTTTGGCGCGGACAGATAGACGAAGTGAGGCGTATAGAGGAATACTGCGGCTGTTTCCGAGGAAATGGTCTTTGCCGCATTCACTTCCTTTTCCCGGCGCGTTACAGGGTCTTCGTCGGCGCGCGCCGCCTCGATAAGCTTATCGACATTCGCATTCGCGTACAGCGCAACGTTAAGTCCCGGATCATTTCTTTGGCTCGAATCCCAAAACGGATACAAGTCCATCCCGCGACCGACGACGAGCCCGAAGAGCAACGCGTCATACGTCCGGGGCTTGAGGACATTCACCGTAAGATCGTTCTGATCGTAAAATTTCAATGAGACATCCGCGCCGAGCGCTTTCCACTCGCTTGCGACCGCTTCGGCCCCGCTTTTGAGGCTGGGATCGTTCGAAGTTGTTATCGAGAAAGCGAGCCTGAGGGTCGTCTTCTTTTTTCCGTTGGTCCCCTGTTTCGCAAAGATGCCATCGGTGCCTTGCTTCCAACCGTCCTTCGCGAGTATCGCCTGCGCTGCCGCGACGCGCTCGCTCGCCGAAAGCACTGAAGCCTGATTCGTACCTATAGAATCGGGGGGAAGCGGACCGCTGATCGCAGAACCATATCCGTTGAGAACTTTACCGACGAGCGCCTGCTTATCGACGGCGGTATCAAGCGCCTGGCGCACCGCCTGATCCGCAAATATCTGGTTCTGATTCTGGTTGAAGAAAACTGCGAAGACCCTTCCGTAGACCGCTTCGTGAATCGTATGCGGAGCGGTTATATTGGCCGGCGTAACGTTGTACCCGGCGGCCACCTCGCCGCGGTTGAACGCGTTTTCCAGAGCCGAAGCATCCGGATAAAATTTGAAGACAAAATTCCTTATATAAGGAATACGCGTTCCTTTCGCAAACGCAGCGAGGTCATATTCGGTCGGGATACCTGAGCTGTTCTGCTTTGTATTTTTTATCTCGTACGGTCCGGATCCGACGGGCCTCTGATTCAGCGTGCTGAAAGGAAATTCTTCCGCCGTCACGCTTCCCCACAGATGTTTTGGAAGAATGCCGAGCGTCGCATTTTCAAGGAACGGCGCATATGGCGCCTTTAAGGTGAAGGCCACAGTTTTCGGATCCACCACTTCGACTATGACACCTTCCCAATTGGCGCGAACCGGACTTTTGATATCCGGGTTCTGCGCCTCACGAACGGTGAATGCAACATCGTCGGCGGTGACGGGAGTGCCGTCCTGGAATCTTGCGTTGTCTTTCAAAGTAAAGGTGTAGGTGCGCTTATCCCCGCTTATGCTGTAATCCGATGCCAGATCGGGGGAGAGGGAACCATCCGGATTCGCTTTGAGGAGTCCCGAATACACGAGCGCGGAAAGATCGCGATCGGTATCCGATATCGAAAGCAGCGGATTCACGAAGCGGGGCGTGCCCACTTCTCCTTCAACATACGTGCCGCCGCGCGCCGGGACTTCAGTCGTCATCGCAAGAGAGACCGCCGCAAAGAGCGTTCCGGCAGCAAGCGCCATGATTGCAGCAAAAAAGCCCACCACGAACCAGTCGGAAGGCGTGAAGAAAGAGAACTTTGCCTCAACTGGGCGAAATAGTCCCAAAGTCCTTCGCTTCATAAGCGCGCGAAGAAATGCGCGTAATTTCTGCATTGTGTTAAGGTGTAACCTGAAATGAAAGGCCTTGACTCTAGCCGACGATGAGCGCGACAAGCGCCGTCAGGGTAAAGAGTATCGCCAGAACGATAGAAGCCCTGAAAAGGAATAGTTCCGAACCCCGGCGGGTATAGAACGTTCCTTGCGTCGAGTCGCCGAATGCGCCTCCCAAGCCCGCACCGCGCTGCTGAAGCAGAATGGCTCCGATAAGCAGAACCGACAGGATCACTTGTATCCCCGGCAGGAGGGCATGAAGAAGAGTCATGGTGCCTTTGGAAACACCTTACCATGAAGCTTTTTCGGTTGCAATGCTGCGGATTGACTCTAGAAGCGAAATCAGTATAATATTACAATGGCAGGAAGAGAAGGAATCACTCCGTTTCGGAAGGTCCCTCGTCCTATTGCCTTAATGGCACTCCTTGTAGGAACAGCGTGTAGTCCAGATTCCGAAACGTCATCTATCCTGAATTCACTTACGGACGGTAGGCCTCAAGTGCGAGATGCGTTCATGAAATACGAAGATGCGCTGGGGGATCCGTCCTTTCGACCTATGGCGGAACGCCGACCGGACGTTCCTGTCACGGATGAGATAGATATAAATGGTAAGCCTGCTATTGTCTATGATCCGGCCCGGCACATACTGTATATAGAACCACAGGTGCTCGGTTCATCGGTCGAAGCCGTCGGCATTGTTGCCGAAGAACAGTTAACAATAGCGAACAAACATGGACTCGGTAATCCCGAGAACACGGAGGAGGTTAATGCCACATACGGAAACTTGCGTGCGCTTATTGACGCGGAGATTCTTGATGCCGGCGAATAATCATGATGGTTTTGTGAGTCCTCGGTGTATCCCGTAAAAGGCATCTTGATATGGATTTTCTTTTCGGCACATTTCTGCCGCCTAAACGAAGCGGAGGACAAAAAATCGAGGAGCTCAAAGGGCGCATTGCTGCGGTTGAAGCTCACGCCATCGATGCTACACGAAACAAGGACTCAAGACTGGCGAATCAGTTTGAGATGGACAAAAATGATCTCCAAAAACGATTAAGGAAGCTCACCGCTCCGTCGATCGGTGAACAATTTGTGATTGCAATTTCCGGCCAATCCCGTTTAGAAGTGGAAATTGCGGTGACTGAAGAAAACATCAGGCACTATGAAGCGCGCATACGTGAAAGCGTCGAAGGCTCCGAGACTTATTTTTTCTATATGGAACTCCTCGCTCGTTCTCAGAAAAAGAAAGAGATCATACTAAAGCGAATGGCGGAAGTCAGGATATCCGCCTCAATGGAGCCCGCGCATACCGACACCGAGACACTTGAATACCGTCTGCAGGTATTGGATGCATATGCGGGTGTCCATCATCGTGCGCTCCGCGATTCCGTTGCCGAAAAAAGAAAGGGACCGAGCGGTCGTCCCATGCTACCCGGCGAAGTTGGCCTGCATCTTGATGAACTGCACGGCGCTCTCCGCGCGGCGCATGCCACCGATCGACAAATAGCGGAAAGGCGCCTCAAAAATCGTAATTGACTTCAGGGCGACCGGTTCGTATACTCTTTCTACCTTAGTCAGGTTTTAAGAGAAAAGTGTATATGCCAAAAACGAACAAGAATTCGTCCTCTGGAAAAGCTAGCCAGAAAAGCGAAGTACCCCTCCATCCGTTAGGGGACCGGGTCGTCGTGAGACCTCTTTCTCCGGAAGAAATGGGCATGAAAACCGCTTCAGGAATCATCATTCCCGATACCGTGAAAGAAAAGCCCGAGCAGGGAAAAGTGGTCGCTGTTGGTCCTGGCAAATATGAGGAAGGCATGCGCGTTCCCATGAGTGTAGAAGTGGGAGATCGTGTTCTCTTCTCAAAATACGGATATGACGAAGTAAAGGTGGCGGGCGTCGAATATTACGTCGTTACCGAATCCAATATCTTAGCGATACTTAACGATTAACCACAAAAAACAGCATGGCAAAGAAAATACTTTTTGAAGCGGATGCGCGGCAGGCCATCAAGTCGGGCATCGATATCGCCGCAAAAGCGGTGAAAGTGACATTGGGTCCCCGCGGACGAAACGTCATCCTGGATAAGGGCTACGGCGGCCCCCATATGACGAATGATGGCGTGACGATCGCCAAGGAAATAACCCTGAAAGACAAGTTCGAAAATATGGGCGCCGAAATAGTGAAAGAGGTCGCCAATAAGACGAACGATATGGCAGGCGACGGCACGACGACCTCCGTCGTCCTTTTTGAGGCGTTGGTTGACGAAGGGATGAAGCATACGGCCATGGGATTAAACGCGATGGGCATACGCGCGGGCATGGAAAGAGCTGCGGAGGCGGCTGTTGCGGCCCTAAAGCAGATCGCAAAGCCCGTAGCGGGAGGAAAAGACGTCCGCCAGGTCGCGGTCATTTCAGCTGAATCGGAAGAGATAGGAGAGACTATAGCGGACGTTATCGAGGAAGTGGGCCAGAACGGCGTCGTCACTGTCGAAGAGTCGCCCTCTTTCGGCATCGAAAAGGAAATAGTCGAAGGTCTCGAATTCGACCGCGGTTACGTGTCCGCATACATGATAACGAACGCGGAGCGGATGGAGGCGGAATATAAGGACGCGCTCATACTTATTACCGACAAGAAGATTGCCTCGGTGCAGGAGATTCTTCCGGTCTTGGAGGCTGTCGCGCGCACGGGCAAAAAAGAACTCGTCATCATCGCCGACGATGTGGAAGGAGAGGCATTGGCGACATTCGTCCTGAATAAGCTTCGCGGGGCGTTCAATGTGCTTGCGGTCAAGGCACCCGGCTACGGCGATAGAAAAAAAGAAATGCTTGCCGACATAGCAACGACCGTCGGCGGCACGGTCGTTTCCGAAGAAGTGGGAGTGAAACTCGACAAAGTGGAGCTTTCGATGCTCGGACGCGCGCAGCGTGTGGTCGCGAGCAAGGACTCGACCATCATAGTCGGCGGCAAAGGAAAGAAAGCCGACATAGAGAACCGCGTCGCTTCCCTTAAAAAGCAGCTTGAGAACACCGACTCGAAGTTCGACAAAGAAAAGCTTGAAGAGCGCATCGCGAAACTCTCGGGCGGAGTTGCCGTTATCCGCGTCGGAGCGGCGACCGAAACGGAAATGAAGTACCTGAAAGACAAGATAGAAGACGCGGTCAATGCGACGAAAGCTGCGATCGCCGAAGGCATCGTTCCGGGAGGAGGCACCGCCTTGGTAAAGGCGGCAGCAAAAGCCGAGAGTCAGGCGGATTTCAAAAAGATGAGCAAGGAAGAAGAGATAGGATTCCGCATCGTTCTTTCCGCGCTTCTGCGTCCGCTCAAACAGATAGCTATGAATGCGGGCAAGGATTCCGGCGAAGTCATCGTCGAAGAAGTGAAGAATTCTCGGGGATTCGCAGGATATGACGCGGTCACTGATCAGGTCGTTCCCGACATGGTAGCCGCCGGCATCATCGATCCTGTAAAAGTGACTCGCGGCACTGTCCAGCACGCGGTTTCCGCAGCGGCTATACTTTTGACGACCGAGGTCGCCATAGCCGACGAGCCGGAAGAGAAGAAAGAAGCAGGCGGCGCTCCGGGAATGGGCGGCATGGACTATTAAGAAGCGAATCGTTTTCTAAAGCCGAACATCAAAAAACCCGCACTTGCGGGTTTTTTGATATATACTGTAATCCATGACACTTACATACATCCTTTTAGGAATCGGCGCGCTTATCGTCATCTGGTTCATTGCGGCATATAACGGCTTCGTCACTCTGACGAATCGCGTGAAGGAAGCGTGGGCGGACATTGATGTCCAGCTGAAGCGCCGGTACGACCTCATTCCGAACCTGGTCCAAACCGTGAAGGGATATGCGGCCCATGAATCGGGAGTGTTCGAGAACGTTACGCAGGCCCGCGCCAACGCAATTTCGGCAACCGGCGCGCCCGCAAAAGCGCAGGCCGAGAATATGCTCTCGGGAGCCCTGAAGAGCCTGTTCGCCGTCGCGGAAGCGTATCCCGATCTCAAAGCCAATCAGAACTTTCTCGAACTTCAGAGGGAATTATCCGATAC
>JAFAQP010000007.1 GCA_019246385.1 Patescibacteria group bacterium
ATACTTTGGAACTTTTGACGTGATAGATTTGCTAGATGGAGTACGCCTATATTGCGTCAAACGCGCTTACATTTTTAATTTGGCTAATTCTTTATTTCCGGCGCCCAGATCTACGCAATATGATGATCGTTGCCAGCCTTTGTGCGCTACCTCTAGCGTTATTTGATCTAATATTTGTTCCGACTTATTGGAAACCCGTAACATTATTTAATATTCCTATCGGCATAGAAGGATTTTTGTACTCATTTTCTGTCGGAGGTATCGCTGCAGGTCTGTATCCAACTTGGTCCGGACGAAATTTACAACCGATAGCAACTAAACACCTACCGACCCTACATACAATAAGTATTTTACTTCTAACACTCGTTACTTTTTTATTGGTTTGCACTATTGGTGTCAACCCTGTTATAGCCGCGTATGTAGCAATAACCTTGGGAGTCGCCTGTACAGTTTTTACACGCAAAGATTTATTTCGGAGCGCTATATTTGATGCGCTCTATTTCGGAATAGTTTACTTTATATTCCTCAAACTGTGGGTAACCATATTTCCTGATGTTCATAGTTGGTTCACTTTTCAAGGTTTGCCACAGTTCTTTATTTGGAGTGTGCCGGGCTGGGAAGCGTTGTACGGATTCTTTTTTGGAGCCTTTTGGGCAAACATATATGAATTACTCTTTGGTTTTAGATTTGTACGCCCCAGTGACGCGCTTAAGAGTTAGCTTATTGTTCTGGCAGCGTATTCGTTCTAGCTAGTAATAAGTTATAAAGTGACGAAAAGGTATACTGTCCGCATATACCTAAATAATCACTATGAAAAAATACATAGCGTTATACCTTGCTCCCGTATCTGTGCTTGAGGAGATGGCGAACGCGACGCCCGAACAGGCGAAAGCGGGAATGAATGCCTGGATGGCATGGGCGAAGAAAACCGGTTCAGCCCTCATTGAAATGGGCGCCCCGCTCGGGAATGCGAAACATATCACCCGAAACGGCATCGCAGATGCAAAGAGCGAGGTTTGCGGCTATTCGATAGTGGAAGCGGCATCGGCCGAAGAGGCAGCCAAGCTTTTCGAGGATCATCCGCACGTACGGGCAATGATGAGTGCTTCCGTCGAAGTCCTTGAATTCATGCCGATGGAGGACGCCTAGCGCTTTGACCTAATCATTTCTTCATATTCGGAAGGGTAGGATGCCCGCGTGATAAAGACATTTTTCGCGCTTTCCTTTTTTGCTGCATCGTTGGCTTTTTTTGCCCAGCCGGCGTTCGCCCTTTCATCAGGGTGGTGCGTTCCTTTGACGCGCGATCTTTCCGTAGGAAAAACAGGGGCTGATGTAGAACAGCTGCAGACATTTCTTTCGACCCAGCAATATACGAGTGCTGGCACAAACATCATGACGGGCTATTACGGTCCGTTGACGCAGCAGGCGGTTCGTGAATTTCAAAGCGCGAACGGTCTGCCGGCAACGGGCTCGGTAGATTCCGCGACTCGTGCGCTTCTTTCCGACTGTCCTATAAGTTATTTCCCCGGCGTTTCCAATTATCCTTTCCCGTTCCCCAATCCCAGCCCGTACCCGGTTTCATATCCGGTTTCGTCCACTTCTTCGACCCAGTATCCCGCAAGCTACGCGTATCCGGCTCCGCAATACCAGGTCGCGTATCAATTTCCTTCTTCTTCTCAAACTTTAATTACTTCAACAGGCGTTACAAATATTTCGGGTCCCGTCACTTTGGTTTCTGGGCGGCAGGGCAGATGGGACGTGACAGTAGCCACTCCTAATCCATCGGGAACGACGCTTACGGTAAGTTGGAGCGATAATAATATGTACGATTGGCCGACCGTCGAGACTGACACTTTGAGCGGTCCAGGCATGTACAGCTTCTTTCATACCTATACGGGAACCGGAGTCTACACGGTCACCTTTACGGTAAAAGACAGTTATGGAACCGCAAGCAAGGCGACCACGGTCACCGTTATCCAGCCGACGTATCAATCGTCGCGAATGTATTACTAACTAAATAAATGGATTGAAATAGTCCTTCATGTTCCTCTCATATTTAAGCCGCTAGAGTGAACGTATGGCAAAGACGCACGTTGCCCGGCGCACGCATGATCACGAAGAAATACGGCACTGGGTCGAAGAACGAGAGGGCAGGCCGGCGATCGTACAGGGTACCCGCGAGAGAGGAAATGGAGGCATACTGCGGATAGATTTCGATG
>JAFAQP010000103.1 GCA_019246385.1 Patescibacteria group bacterium
CCTCTCGAAGCCCGTAAATACATCCCCGTGCCGGTGTCAGAAGTATCTCTCGACTGGTTCGCCATACCGGAAGAAGAACGGCAATTTCTGAAACCTCAAGAACGTGAACGTATTGGAACCGATGTCCTTTTGGTCGCGATCCATAATCAGGTTCTCGAAAAATTTCAGCAGATCACGAAGCATGCGGGGATTTCACCCCGCTTCTATGAAGTGGAAGCATTCAGCATGGGCCGCGCATCGTACGAGCATACGACGGCGCCTACCATGATCATCGATATGGGCGCTTCCGGAACGCGGGTATACGTGGTCGAGTTCGGCATCATCGGCATCGCGCACACGATCGCTCGGGGCGCTCAAGATGTCACGCTCGCGTTGGCAAAATCGCAAGATATGACGTTCCCGGAAGCGGAAAACATGAAGCGACAAAAAGGTCTCGGCGCATCGGAAACCGGCACCGCCGTCCTTGAATTCATTTTTTCCGAAGCTCGCCGCATATACCTGACCTACCAGCGGAAAGAAGAGAAGTCCATCTCGCAGGTGGTATTGGTAGGGGGTGGCGCCGAACTTTCCGGCGTGTCCCAGATAGCAACCCGATTTTTCGACGCACCCGTTTCCCTGGGTGCCCCCTTCGAAAAAGTCGCCGCTCCCGCGTTCATCGCTGACGTCTTGCGTACAACCGGCCCTTCATTCTCTTCGGCAATAGGTTTGGCGCTGCGCGCGCTTCAGAAATAATTCCGGCGCGAGGATTCTGTCCACTGCCGATATCACGCTACACTTTTTTTGAGTGCTATTCTTCTTATATATATGGAAGAGCGCGTCACGACGTCCTTCATACCGAAGACGACGCTTGCTGCGCCGGTTTCACCGCGGAGAGGCAATCCCATGGGACTGGCAAATCTGGTGGCGGGCATACTGGTCGTTCTTGCCATCGTGGGCGCGATCGCCTTATATTTTTTCGAACGGTATACGGAAGCTGCGATAAGCTCGAAACAGCAATCGCTGACCGTATCGCGCGAGGCCTTCGAACCGGCTACCATCCAGGAACTCGCCCGCCTCGACACACGAATCAATTCCAGCAAAGAACTTCTTGCGGGTCATATTGCGGTATCGAATCTCTTCAACGAACTTGAAAAGCTCACTCTTTCCTCGGTACGATACAGCGATTTCGAATATTCCGTCGCAGCCCCCGGGCACGTGGTCCTTACGATGAAAGGCGAAGCGGCGAGCTTTAATGCGATCGCGCTCCAGTCGGAGACATTCGCAAAAAGCGCCATCATTACCGATCCTATTTTTTCGAACGTGACGGTGGGGAAGAACGGCAATATCACTTTTGACTTCACGGGAGTTATTGATACGTCCCGCATGATATACACACCGCAAGCCGTTTCCGCCGCGCCGCTTGGAAACACCACCGGCACGCCAGCGCAATAACTATGAGATTATTCGTACCTATCGTGCTTCTCGTCATCGCTCTCGGTATATTTTTCGGATATATAAATCCTACGTATGCGCACGTCCGCACGCTTCTTCTCCAGGAGTCGCAATACGATGAGGCGCTTTCGCGCGCGAAAGAACTGCAGGGCGTTCGCGATGAACTTATTTCCCGATACAATACTTTTTCCCAAAGCGACCTTGCCCGCATCCAAAAACTTCTGCCGGACCACGTGGACAATGTGCGCCTGATACTCGATCTTGACAGTATGGCGAGCAAATACGGCATGCGGGTTAAAGACGTATCCATCGACCAGTCTGCAGTCACGACCACGAAAGCGTCTCCGGGAGGGATAACCGCGAGCACCCAACAGCTCAATGTCTCGCAGCAGATCGGTTCCGACAACAAGCCGTACGAATCAGTCGTTCTTTCTTTCAGCGTTACCGGTACGTATGATTCATTCCGCCAATATCTCGCCGATCTGGAGCGGAGCCTACGCATTTCCGATGTCACCGGCATCACCTTTGTGCCGAATGATACGGGGATCTACGACTTTACCATTCACCTGAAGACCTACTGGCTCAAACCATGAAACGCGGCACGCTCATCGTCATAATCATAGTCCTCCTCGCCATCGGCTTTTTCTCCTACTCTCATTTCTTCGGCGGCTCCTCGGAACCTCTGCTCGCGACGGAATCCGGAAATGGCAATCCGGCCGTAGATCAGGACCTCATTAACCTGCTGCTGACCTTAAAGAACATCCGCCTCGATAACAGCTTATTCGCCGATCCCGCGTATCAAAGTCTCCAGGATTTCGGGAAAGATCTGGTGCCGGAACCGGTCGGTCGGCCGAACCCATTCGCCCCCTTGGGAAACATTTCAGCAGCCAGTCAGGCCGGAGCCGCCAGTTCGGCAGGCGCTCCGTCGATAGGAACGAAAAAATAGCATGGACGTCCTTTCCCTTCTTACGGAAAAAGGCATCATTCCGGAGCGTTCGCTCGCAGGCATAAAAGAAGAAGTGGCGGCAGGAAAAACCCTGGAACAGGCGCTTCTAAGCCGGGGCGTTTCCGGCGGAGACATACTTTCCGCCCGGGGCGAATATTATGAGATACCGACGCGGACTCTTGACGAAAAAGAAGTCATTCCGTACGAGATACTCGATTATGTGCCGGAAGAATCCGCACGCCATTACCGCTTCGTGCCGCTCGCTATCGAAGACGGCGTCCTAGAAGTAGGGACGACCGATCCCGATAATCTTGAGGGAGCGGAAGCGCTTAACTTCATCGCGTCGCGCGCGAACCTGCCTTACAAACTCTTCCTTATTTCCGACGCCGATTTTGATCGCGTCATCGGCATGTACAAAGGCCTCACGGGCGAAGTAGGCACGGCTTTGACCGAACTGCAAAGCACGATCGCCGATGATTCCGCGCTCGCCGTCGAGGAATCGCAAAAAGAAAAGGAGCTCCCTCAGGAAAAAAGCGAAGAGGCCATCAAAGAAGATGCTCCGGTCACGAAGATCGTGGCGACCATACTCCGGTATGCGGTCGATGGCAAAGCGTCGGATATCCACGTGGAGCCCACCCGCGACGAGCTCAAGGTGCGTTTCCGGGTCGACGGCATTCTCCATACTTCGCTCAAGCTTCCAAAAAATCTCGAGCGTTCCGTCGTCGCGCGCATCAAGGTTCTCGCATCTTTGAAGCTCGATGAGAGGCGGAAGCCGCAGGACGGCCGGTTCTCCGCCACGATAGACAATCGCCGCATCGATTTCCGCGTTTCGACCTTTCCCACCTATCACGGGGAAAAAGTGGTGATGCGCATTCTCGACCGCAAGCACGAGATCATGACGCTCGAATCCTTGGGCCTCACGAAAGAGAACAGCGACATACTCCGGAAAGCGATAGCGCGCCCGTACGGCATCATCATCATTTCCGGCCCCACGGGAAGCGGCAAATCGACGACGCTGTATGCCATGCTCGAAGAATTGGACCGGGAATCGGTGAACGTCGTCTCGCTTGAAGATCCGGTCGAATACGACGTCGAAGGGGTGGCGCAATCCCAGGTACGCCCGGAAATCGGCTATACGTTCGCGAACGGCCTGCGCTCCATCCTGCGCCAGGATCCGGACATCATCATGGTGGGAGAAATACGCGACAAGGAAACCGCGCAGCTCGCGATACAGGCCGCATTGACCGGACACCTTGTCCTTTCAACACTGCATACCAATAACGCGATAGGCGTCGTGCCGCGCCTCGTCGACATGGGCGTCGATCCCTACCTCATCGCTCCGACCCTTATTCTTTCAATGGCGCAACGCCTCGTGCGACGCAGATGCGAGGATGCGGGCAAGCAGATCCCGTACGAGGGAGCCATCAAAACCATGATAGACGCGGAATTCAAAGATATGCCTGAAGAATTCAAAAAACGGCTTCCGGCGACCGACCATATATACGGCATAGCGCCGTCTGCGACGTGTCCAAACGGGACACGCGGCAGGGTCGGTGTCTTTGAGATGCTGCCGACGACCAAAGCGATGGAACACGCCATCCTCACCAATCCGATCGAGGAAGAACTATATAAGATCGCACGCGCGGAAGGCCTCTTTACGATGAAAGAGGATGCTATCATGAAAATGCTCACGGGCGTCATTCCGTTCGAGGAGGTCAATACGCTCGGCGGCGATCTTTTGAAGGACGAAGAAGTCTGATATACGTATGGCGGCGGATAAAAAATCATATTCGGTTCTCCTTGTCGATGACGACAAGTTTCTTTTGGATATGTACACCATGAAATTCAAGGATTCGGGTTGTACCGTAGAAGCCATACCGGACCCGGTCGCTGCGCTCGAGAAGCTCCGCAGCGGTTTCTCTCCCTCCATAATCCTTCTTGACATCATCATGCCGTCCCTGTCGGGGTTCGAATTCCTCGAAACGGTCCGTAAGGAAAAGTTGGCGCCAAACGCAAAGATCATCATGCTCACGAATCAGGGCGGGGAAGAGGATGTCGAAAAATCGATGAAGCTCGGCGCATCTGGATACATCATCAAGGCGAGTTCCATACCCTCAGAAGTCCTCGAAAAGACCTTTTCGATAGTCAGCGTCGCAAAATAAGCATATGGCAGAATACGCTTCCGAATTGGAGACCGTCATTGAAACCGTCATTAAGGAAGGCGCGTCCGATCTCCATATCATGGCGGGTGCGAACCCCATCATCCGCGTGTCGGGATCCTTGATTCCGCTCATGCATCATAAAAAATACACTCCCGACGATACGCTTGGACTTCTTTCGGTCATGCTTTCGCCCGAGAGGAAAAAAACCTTCCTGGAAACGCAGGAAATTGATTTTTCCTATCCGTATAAGGATAAGGTGCGCTTCCGCGGGAACGCTTTTTTCCAGCAAGGCACCGTCTCGATCGCATTGCGGCTCATTCCGCGGGACATCAAGACCCTAGCTGAACTCAATCTACCTCCCATCCTCGAAACCTTTTGTCAGATGCAGCAGGGATTCTTCCTCGTCGTCGGTCCGGTCGGGCAAGGGAAATCGACGACACTCGCAGCGATGATAGAGCTCATCAACCAGACGAGGACCGAGCATATCGTGACCATCGAAGATCCGATCGAATACACGTTCGAGTCGAAGAATTCCGTCATCAATCAGCGCGAGGTGCGCGTCGACACCCAAAGTTTCCAAAATGCCCTCCTTTCCGCGTTCCGCGAGGACATCAACGTACTCATGGTCGGCGAAATGCGCGGCCCGGAAACCATGAGCGCCGCGGTGACGGCTGCTGAAACCGGCCATCTGGTATTTTCCACGTTGCATACCAATAACGCCGCGCAGACCATAGACCGCATCATCGATACGTTCCCTTCGAACCAGCAGGACCAGATCCGCATCCAACTCGCGTCGTCCCTGGCGGGGATCTTTTCTCAACGGCTCATTCCGCGCATCTCCGGCGGCCAGGTGCCGGCGTACGAGCTTTTGGTGAACAATGACGCCGTCGCCAATCTTATCCGCGAGAAGCGGACGCACGAGATAAACGCGGTCGTCGAGACCGGCTCGGAGTCCGGCATGATTGACATGAACCGGTCGCTCGCGGAATTGGTGCGACGCGGCGAGATAACGCCCGAAAATGCCATCGCGCGTTCACTGAATCCAAAAACATTCATGCGGATGGTATAGGTATGCTCTTTTCCTATAAGGCGATAGACCAGTCCGGCGTTTCCCAAGAAGGGACCATAGATGCCATATCGAAAGATGTCGCCATCGTTTCCCTACAAAGAAGGAATCTTACTATCTCTTCGATAACGGAGGCGGCGGAGGGAGGCACCTTCCTGTCGAAGAACCTCTCTTTTTTCGAGAATGTTTCCAACCGCGACATCGTGCTCATGTCGCGCCAGATATCCACGCTTTTTGAAGCGCAGGTTTCCGCGTTGCGCGTGTTCCGCCTTATCGCGGCAGAAGCGGAAAAGCCGCTGCTGCGGCGCGTATTGACGGAAGTGGCGGACGACCTGCAGGGCGGCTCGCCCATTTCAAAAGCTTTGGCAAAGCACGAGCGGGTCTTCTCTCCCTTCTACGTCAACATGGTGAAGGCGGGCGAAGAGTCCGGCAAGCTCGACGAGACGTTTCTCTATCTTGCCGATTATCTCGACCGCAACTATGCCATCCTCTCGAAGGCGCGGAACGCCCTCATCTATCCGGCATTCGTCATCGCGACGTTCGTCATCGTGATGATACTCATGATGACCCTTGTCATTCCGCATATCAGTTCCATTTTGACCGATGCCGGCCAGAAGATCCCGGTCTATACGCAGGTGGTGCTCGCTATCAGCAACTTCTTCGTCACGTACGGGATCTTCCTCCTTATCCTCGCGGTCATAGGCGGATTCTTTTTGGGGCGGTATGTGAGGACGCCGACCGGCCGGAACATGCTCGATCGGTTTCTGCTCGTCATCCCGTACGTGGGCGATCTCATGAAAAAACTTTTCATTTCGCGCATCGCGGACAATCTTTCAACCATGCTCTCTTCCGGCATCTCGGTCGTACAGGCGACGGAGATAACAGCAAGCGTCGTCGGCAATTCTCTGTACGCCGGTATCCTTGACGACGTGTCGAGATCGGTCAAAGGAGGAGGAAGCATATCGGACGCTCTTGGGCGGTACCCGGAAGTCCCCGGGATCATGACAGCGATGATCCGTGTCGGCGAAGAAACCGGTGAAATGGGAACCATTCTGAAGACGCTCGCTCGCTTTTACGAACGGGAAGTGTCGACTGCGGTCGACACGCTGGTCGACCTTATCGAACCTTTGATGATCGTGACCCTGGGCCTCGGTGTAGGCATTCTCCTGGCATCCGTCCTTATCCCGATTTACAACATCTCTTCCGCGATATAGGAAAATCCTTATCCACAGAGCCGCAAACGAGTGCCGGAAGCGCCGATACAATGAAGGAGACCAATTGCGGGTCCTTAGCATTAGCATTATCAATTCATTTTTTGTATGGAAATTAAAACGAAACGAGGCTTCACGCTCATCGAACTTCTGGTCGTGATCGCCATCATCGGCATCCTTTCGTCGGTGGTTCTTGCGTCTTTGAATACAGCGAGGTTGAAAAGCCGCGATACGAGGCGCGTAGCCGATATAAAGCAGCTCCAGCTGGCTCTCGCTCTGTACTTCGATTCAAACGGCGCATATCCGACATCATTGGGGCCGCTGAAACCTACGTATATAGCGACCCTGCCGAGCGATCCGTTGACGAGCGGCGCCGCGAACCTCTGTAGCGCGGGAACGGAATCCGGCTGCTACAAATATTCCGCTTTAGGCTCGGGTACGACGTGCTCAAGCTATCACTTGGGAGCCACCCTTGAAGACGGAACGAACCAGGCGCTAAACAGCGACGTCGATGCCGCCGCAGGCACTGCCTGCACCGGCAGCGCTGCGGACTTTGCGGGAACCGACCCGGTTTACGACGTGAAGCCGTAGCCGCGCTTCGCATCGCTCAAAACTCCCGGGGCTTTCCCGGGAGTTTTTTGTTGCGCGCATCGATCGATTGGTGCAAGGGTATACTGTTTCTATGCAGGGAACCGAATATTTGTTTATTTTTTTTCTCGGTTTATGCGTAGGAAGTTTCGTTAACGTGCTTGTGTTTCGGTTCGGTTTCGCTGAGCGGCCACAGAAGCGTTCTCGTTGCATGGCATGCGACACGGAAATAGCCTGGTACGATCTCTTGCCCGTCATTTCCTTTTTTGCACTTGGCGGCCGCTGCCGGCACTGTGGCAGCGGCCTTTCCATCCAGTATCCCCTCGTCGAACTTTCTACCGCCACTCTCTTTACGCTCGCTTTTGCGCTTCTTCCCCCCGCGCTTTCGTTTTTTTCCCTGCTTGCCTTCCTTTCTCTGTGCGTTTTTTTGGCAGCATTCGTCGGCCTCGTTGCCTATGATATGCGGCACACACTCGTACCCATGCCGTTTCTGTGGTGGCTTATCGCTTCCGCATCTGTAGCGAGCATCTCGCAGAGTATCGCGACTGCGTCGCTCTCCCCGCTTCTCGAGAGCGGCTTGGGCGCCGTCGCGCTTTTTTGTTTTTTTATGCTTATCGTCGCCGTGACGCGCGGACGGGGCATGGGCGCGGGAGATGCGTATGTCGGAGCCGCGATCGGCATACTGCTCGGTTTTACGAGAGGCATCGAAGCCGTGATGGTGGGCGTCTGGACCGGTGCTGTCGTGGGGCTTCTTATGCTTTTCGCGTATTCGATTTTCCC
>JAFAQP010000053.1 GCA_019246385.1 Patescibacteria group bacterium
ATTAAACGAAAGCAAGATCCGACGGACAAGCGGGCCCATAAGCTCGTGCTTTCCGCAGCGAGCAAAAAGCGCGTGAACGATTTCAAGAAGAAGCGCATCGCCTTGGCGCTCAAGCTCTTCAAGGCTCTCACCGACGAGGAATTTCTGGAATATGTCGCATTACAAAAGAAACTACTTCATTCAACGAAATAGTATGAAAGGAAACAAAACTGCTATTCTCGGAGGGGTCATGCTCGGCATGTTCCTTTCGGCGCTCGATCAGACCATCGTTTCGACGGCGATGCCCAAGATCGTGGGCGAATTGAACGGCCTCGCCCACATCACCTGGGTATTCACCTCGTATCTTCTCGCTTCAACGATAACCGTTCCTATTTACGGAAAGCTCTCCGATATTTTCGGTAGGCGCGGGCTATACCTTCTCGGCATCGTGATATTTCTCCTCGGCTCAGCGCTTTCAGGCGCGGCGACGAGCATGCTATGGCTCATTATTTTCCGCGGGCTTCAGGGGATAGGCGGGGGAGCGATCATGGTGAATTCAATCGCTATTATCGGCGACGTGTTTCCTCCGCAAGAACGCGGCAAATGGCAGGGCCTTATCGGGGCGGTTTTCGGGCTTGCGTCCGTTGCCGGTCCTTTGCTTGGCGGATTCATCACCGACAATTTTTCATGGCGCTGGATATTCTATATAAACATTCCGCTCGGCATCGTAGCGATAGCGGTTTTGGCGGCCGTCTTGCCTAAAATAGCCGTCGATGCCAGAAATCGCTCCATCGATTACTGGGGAGGAGCGTTTCTTACGAGTACGCTCGTGCCGTTCCTTCTCGCGCTCGTGTGGGGTGGAAGCCAGTATGCGTGGAACTCCGCAATCATCCTCGGACTTTTGGCCTGGGCTCTCATTTCCTTCATTGCATTCATTCTTATCGAAGCGCGGGCGAAAGAGCCTATCCTTTCACTTGATCTTTTTCGCAACCGCGTATTCCTCGTTTCGGCAATCGCGACCTTCCTTACCGCGATGGGTATGTTCGGCGCCATCATCTATATTCCGCTTTTCGCGCAAGGGGTTATCGGCGTTTCCGCTACGCATTCGGGACTCATACTGACCCCTCTTATGCTCGGGCTGGTGGTTGCGTCAAGCATTACCGGGGTTTTCGTTTCGCGGACCGGCAAATATAAGATGATCGCTCTCGCGGGTGTTGCTGTCATCATGATAGGCATGTATTGGTTTTCTACGATAAGTGTCAACACAGGCAACATTATGCTTGGCGCGCGCATGGTATTTCTCGGCCTGGGCCTCGGCATGACAATGCCTATCTTTAACATCGCCGTCCAGAATGCTTTCGGAAGAGAGCGCATCGGAGAGGTAACCGCGGGTACGCAGCTTTTCCGCTCGATAGGGGGCACCGTCGGAACCGCTATTTTCGGAGGAGTGATGAACTCGCAGCTTGCGAGCCGATTACATGATATTGGCACGCATCCTTTCGTGGAGACGATGAAGCAGATCGATCCGCATACGGCCATAGCACAAGTGGACAACAATACCGTGCAGGCGATATTGAATCCAACGACGCGCTCGGGCATGACGTCGGCATTCGCGCAGATGCCTCCGCTCATACAAGAAAAGCTTACGGTCCAATTCGCCGACTTCGTGAACACGGTAAAGGTCGCGTTCACGGAATCCGTCGACCATGTGTATATCGTCAGCACACTATTGATGGGGGTCGCTTTTGTCGCCGTGTGGTTTCTTCCGCAGATAGCACTGAGAAAGAGCACCCGCCCGCTCTTGCAGGAAGCAGGCGTCGAACTTGAAGAAGAACTCGCTCAGGGCGACAGAGGGGGAGATGGGCGACTCCGCGAGCAGCCTGCCTGAAGGATGTACGATTTGACTGCGGCTAACCGGACACTCGTGCTCTTGACAAAAGCAAAAAGAAGTATATAATTCCACCATTAATTAATTAGTCTTATATGGCATCTGAATATCGCAGCCTTACGAATTACGATGACGCCGTACCTCGAAGATCAAGCGAAGAGTTGTTAAATGGAACAGAAGCTGCCCTTTCGGCATCAATTGAGAGGGATATGAGAGATTTGTTCGCAACCGTACTTCGAAGAGGAGGTAAGCTTGCTGATACTCAACAGCAACTTCGGTTGCTCATAACTAATCTAGGAAACGAAGCAGAGCAAGGACCTAGATAAAGTAATCAAACAAAAAACGCCCGAGGAGGGCGTTTTTTGTTTACAGCTTTTGCTAGCTAACCGACGAGTGCGACTGCGGAAATAGGTTCCATCTCTTCCCCTATCTCGTTCAATTGTTCTTCTCCGAGGGCTTTTTCCGCGAGCGGCAGGATCTCTTTCTCTTCTTTTTGCGCGTGTGCGACTACGGTGTCGAGCGCATCGGCAAGTGCGTCGGTCTGTTCGACGCCTTCCATTGCCTTGATCCGGCTCATGGTTTCCGTAAGCTCCGCCTGCTCCTCCACCAACTCGGCAAGCGCGGCATTGTCTTCCACTACATCTTCGAGAGCGGTATAGAACTTCGTATCCTCCATCATCTCGTGCGTATCAAGGGCATCGAAGATCTGCGCAGTCATTTCTTCGCGTTCCTCCTGCGAGGCATTCTTGTATTTATTGATAAGCTCAAGAGCGGCCTTGTGATCGCGCCGTATTACATCGGTTGCTTTCATATACAGCAACTGTATGGAACGCGCGATGAAGGAGAGGTGAATTGGCATCAATCCATTTTGTCTTATGATGGCAGATATGGTGGAGGAAGCTCCTTCTGAAAATAAAGCGTTTCCTTTTGAAAACGGGATGTCGCCAGACGAGTGGGTACTAAAACATTTATGGATCATACGGTATTGGAAAAAAATGCTAACTTCTCATGGCGTCGCATATCCTTTAGAAATAGAGGATCTCTTACAAGAAGCGCTTATAGGTCTATGGAAGGCAAATGCAACTTATAAGCCCGCTCGAGGAACATTTCTGACGCACGCGCGATGGCGCGTGAGCGGCGAAATTCGACATTATTTGCGCAAAGGAATTCCCCGGCCCTTATATGAATGGGATAAAGATGTCAAAAGAGCGACAAAAAAATGGCACAAGAAGCATGCGGAGCCACCGCCGGATGAATATATAGCGTCGGAACTCGGCATTTCCGTCGAAGCGCATCGTGAATTGCGACGCGATTATGATCGATGGGCACATTTTGCGTCCATGAGCGATAGAGAAGAGAGGGGGCCGCACGAGAATATAACAGCCACTTCTTCTATTACGTCAAAGAATAGCGTCGAAGAAGCCGTCGAAGCTGCTGCAATGGCCGAGTTCCGAGCGGACATTCTCGCTGCCGCGTTAGAAATCCTTAAGGAGGCAGACCAGAATCTGATACGCAGGCACATTGTGGAACGCGAGACGCAAACGGCGATTGCAGCGGAGTTACGGGTGAGCCAGCCGACTATTTCAAGAAGAATAAGCAAAGCCCTCGCTCAAATGCGGTCGTTTCTATTAAGTAAAGGGATACGTTCGAGGTTTTCGCTCGAAGCATAGCCGGAATGCTATACTGCGAAGGCTCGATTACACAGCTTTTAGCTTGTTACATATGCGTTTTATAGGAGTAGCACTTGTTTCTCTTCTTGCCCTCATCAGTGTCGGTACCGCCTTTGCAGATATCCCCGTCCAAACCTGTATCGTGCTTTCGCACAACTTGTCCGCGGGTGCCAGCGATTCTTCCGCAGGAGGAGACGTTTCCGCTCTCCAGGCATATCTGAATCAACAGAATTATCTTTCAACTTCGGCTGTCGGCATTTTCGGTCCCAAAACATATGCTGCCGTCAAAAGCTTTCAGGTAGCGCATGGCCTACCGGCGACCGGGTACGTAGGCCCTTTGACGCGAGCCGTTCTTAACTGCGGCACACAAACACTTTTGCCGCCTACTTCCGTTTCCGGCTCTGGCACGAGCGTGACTTCGTCATCGTCCTCAAATTCCAATAATCCGGCGCCGCAACTCCAGGCGCTCGCCCCGTCATCGGGCACTGTCGGAACATCCGTAACGCTCTATGGTTCGGGATTCGCGTCCGATAATAAAATCCTTTTCGACAATCGATTCCTTGTGCATGCTTCATCGGCGGATGCTTCAACTCTTACGTTCACCGTTCCTAACGCTTTCCGGCCCGATTGCCTGGCAGGACAGCCGTGCCCGCAATGGCTGCAGCCGCTTGGAGCAAAAACATACAACGTCAGCGTAGAGACAAACGGCGGCACGAGCAATAGCTTGCCGTTCATGGTGACTGAGGCGACTTCAGGAAATCAGCCTTCTATCTCTCTCACGTATCCGAGAGGTGGGCAAGTATTGGATGACAGTCCGTCAACCTCAGGCTCCGCAAAAACACTCGCCACTATTACGTGGACCACGACGAACTTCGGGTCGCTGAGTGTCGGAATCTCACTTAAAGATACAAACGGCGACTACCTGAAAGCGATAGCGACCAATATTCCTAACACAGGAAGCTATACCTGGATGCAGGATTCAAGTATTCCGAACGGAAAATATAAGATAGATATCTATTCTGCGGATAAAGGGCCGTCAGCGGATGATTTGGGAGACTACATTCAGATCGTAAATTCGCCGCTCGGCACTCCTAGTAATCCTTCCATAGTTATAGAAGACCCGCGTAATGGTAACGGATATGACATCGGAACCTGGGCCTACATTCCTACGTACTGGAATGAATCCGGGTTCACTCCGAAGAACATACAGATTTATTTGGACGGTTCGTTCGTGGGCGTAGCTCCTATCCTGGTAGCTACACTCGGCGCTTCTACGGCCACCCATTATGACGTTCCTATCCCTGCGAACACTCCGAGTGGCCACCTCTATGCGATAACGGTGTGCGACAACGGCACCGTGAATCCATCAACCGGAAAGCCGATTTGCGATATAAGCGACGACTTTACCATTACTAATAACGGATCTGCTACTACCGGCTCCGGCCTCACGGTGAGCGGCGGTGCCCAACCGGCAAGCGGATACGCAAGCATTGGTCTACTGGCTCCCTTTATTAACTTTACTTTGAGTTCAGGTGGCGCTTCAGCGACAGTAAATAGCATACAAGTTCAGCGTACGGGAGCGTCAACAGACGCTGATCTTACCGATGTCTATGTCGTTGACACGGCGAACGGATTAACGATCGGGCGGGGAACCTTGAATACGAACCATATTGCAACCATATCCTTCCAAACACCTGTAACCATTTCGGCAGGGAGCTCGCATAGCTTCACCGTGTACGGCGATATCGCTCCTTCCGCATCGGTAGGTCATGTTCTCTCGCTCGCCCTCACTTCGGTCTCAGCAAACGTATCTGAAGTGCATGGGTCCTTGCCCATTTCCGGCGCAACGTTTTCACTTCAACAACCTACAAACCCTCCAAACCAAGGCGCGGTGCCTTCCTGCTTCCTTTCGGCGCTTCCCGTCACGCTTCCGGTGGGTGGAATCTACACGCTCTCGTGGAATGCGAGTCAAAATACCACCTCTTCAACCATCGTGCTTAACGGAGGTCAGATAACAATTACTCCAGGAGCTGGAAATTATAATGGTTCGCAGCAATTCAGCCCCGTGGGGACGTGGGTAATGACCGTTTCCAACGCGTACGGTAAAAATACCTGCCAGACTATCGTCACTAATTCCGCCAACGCTACGGTTCCTCCGCCGGTCGTTACCTCCGTTTCGCCTTTACAAGCCGCTGTCGGGGCTTCTGCAATCGTATACGGGAATAATTTCGTGAATGTATCGAGCATTGATTTCTATGACGTGCACAACCAATTCGCTGGACGAATCTATCCGACAAACAACGCATTGAACGTTGACGGAGACGGCATGCAGATACAGTTCACCGTTCCGTCGTCTATCACGCCGGGGAATTATTCGATCAAAGTCGTCACCTCTTGGGGGACCTCAAACGGAAGTCCGTTCAGTGTTCAATCTCCAGCGAC
>JAFAQP010000027.1 GCA_019246385.1 Patescibacteria group bacterium
TTCGCGTTACGCCGTATTGCCGCATCGCTCGGCATGCCTTCGCCTATCGTGAGAACCGCGCGCCATTTGGCGAATTTCGCGCCGAGCGCCACGTATTCGGGAAGGCGGAGCGGCAGTCCATCCAGGCCCTTGGTCATAGTTTCTTCCGAGCCGTCCATTTTTTGCACGCCTTCGTCCACTTTTATTCCCGGCATGACGCCGGCATCTTCAAGGACCTCGACGAACGTCCGTCCGTCTTCCGCGCTCTGGCGTATGGTCTCATCAAAGAGTATGACGCCCGAGATATAGCTGCCGATGTCAGGCGCGGTAAAAAGAAGCTCGCGATAGGCACGACGGTTTTCTTCGGTTACGGGAATGCCGAGTTTCTCGAATTTCTTGTTTATATTCCCGAAGCTTTCATCCGCTGCAAGAATGCCTTTCGGGCGCGCCACCAGGGCTTCCGCTATTTTTTTGAGCTCGGGAATATCGATCATAAATTCATTTAATGCGAATAAAATTTCCCTTCGACGTCGCGATGGTGATGCGTCGTCATGTACCTAATGGTCTTCGTTTTGCCGCGCATGACAACGGAATGCGAGATCGCGCCGTCGTCCGTGAACCTAATGCCGGAAAGCAGAGGCCCGTCGATGATTCCTGTCGCGGTAAAGGTAAGCATATCTCCTTTCGCCAGATCTTCCGTCGAATACGTTTTTTTTGTATCAAGGCCAAGCTCGGTCAAGCGCGCGAGATCGGCGTCATTCCGAGGCTTGAAGCGGCAGAACATCTCGCCGCCCAGCGTCTTTATGCCAGCCGCTCCCAGTACCGCTTCCGTCGACGCGCCGATACCCATCAGAATATCAATGCCAGAATCCTTGAGGGAAGGGGCAAGCGCACCCGCAATATCTCCATCGGTTATGAGGCGTACGCGCGCGCCCGCGCGGCGCACTTCCTCTATAAGCTCCTTATGCCGCTCGCGATCGAGAATGACCACGGTCACTTCCTCGACCTTCTTGTAGAGAGCTTTCGCCACCTTTTGCACGGTATCTGTGGGCCGCGCATCAAGATCAATGGCGTGAGCTGCGAGCGGTCCTGCAGCTATTTTTTCCATATACGTGTCGGGAGCGGAAAGCAAGGTTCCTTTGGGTCCGCCGACGATGACGGAAAGGGCGTTATAGCGCCCATATGCCACGGAATCGGTGCACTCCAAAGGGTCGACCGCAAGATCGACCTCTATGCCGCCCTTCCCTACTTTTTCTCCCGTATAAAGTTCAGGCGCTTCGTCTTTCTGGCCTTCACCGATAACGACGGTGCCGGAAAAGTCCATTTCATTGAACGATTTCCGCATGGCGTCAACCGCCGCTTGGTCTGCGCCGTTCTTATCGCCCTTGCCTATCCAGCCGGCCGCCGCTATCGCGGCGGCCTCGGTAACGCGGACGAATTCAAGGGCGAGATTCCGGTCCATGATTATTTCGGGCGTATCATAGCACTATACCCGGGAAAACATGTGGGGATTACAAAAAAAGGAAATTTCTCTCCTCAAAAGCCTCAATTCGCCCGCCGTGATACAGGATTTTTTGGACTCCCTTCCCATGAATCACGAGAAACAGGGAGAAACGCTCATGTCGGTGCGAATGGTCCTTCGTGCAAAAAAAGCCCACTGCATCGAGGGAGCGCTAGTCGCCGCTGCGGCGCTCACCCTTCATGGCGAACCGCCCCTTTTGCTCGATTTGATGTCCGATAAAAGGAAATTCGAGGATGATGATCACGTGGTCGCGCTCTATAAGCGAAACGGCTATTGGGGCGCGATATCGAAAACGAACCACGCAAGCATCCGCTTCAGAGATCCCGTGTATAAAACCCTGCGGGAGCTCGCACTTTCCTATTTCCACGAGTGGTTCATGAATAAAAACGGCATAAAGACGCTCGAAAGCTATTCGCGGCCTCTGAACCTTCGCCGTTTCGGAACCATGTGGCTCACGAGCGAAGAAGATCTGTGGTTCCTCGATTCGGCATTAAATGATCTTTCTCACTATTCTTTGGTGCCGGCAAAAAACCGCCGCTTTATCCGGAAAGCGGACAGTATGGAGTTACGCGCTGGCAGGATTGTCGAGTGGCCGGAATGATTATTTTTTCGCTTCGATATCTTTGAGGATACGGAGCATAAGGTCGTTCTGATTTTCAAGATGCATGAGTATGGCTTCGACCTCGCGCTCGGCGCGGACGTTGACCTCGAAGTCCGCCTCGGCTCGGGCTTCGGCATGCTTTCCCTGGAGATTCTGGCCGATCATAAGCAAGGGCATGAGGAATATCTGAATCATATTCGAAATGAAAAGCCAGAGGACGAACGCGGGAAAAGGATCGAACTGCAGGTTCCGGGGCGCGAAAATGTTCCATGACAGCCAGCAGACGGTCCAAAAAAAGATGAGCCCGAAAAAGCCCATGGTTCCCACGTGGTTCGTTATCCAGAGTGCAAGGCGGTCGAGCGCGCTCAGCTGCTCGCGCCGGACGACGTTCGGGTTCCGAACCGGCTTGCGGAGTTTTTTCAGTTCTTCCAGACTGAGCGGCGTGGTCATAGAGGCAGTATACCCCTGCCATATTCCGTTCGCTTCAGCGCATAACTGCATAGATATATCATTCCGCTCGGTATATCCTTACTTGATGGAGGAAACGCCCCAAGAGAGGAAGCTTTTTCATGAGCTCTTTGAGATAACCATTCTTATAAAAGCGGTCTACGGAGTTCTTGAGATACTGCTTGGCATAGTCATACTTTTTTTCAGCCGCCACCTCATCACCTATCTCTTACTGCACCTCGTGCAAGGGGAGCTCGGCGAAGACCCGGAAAACTGGCTTGCAAAGCAGATAGTGCATTTCTCGAGTCAGATAACTTCTTCGTCGGAACTGTTCGTCGGCATCTATTTCTTCGCGGGGGGAGCCATAAAGACGATATACATAAGCGGCCTTTTGCTCGGTCGTGCATGGGCGTACCCCGCAGCGATCGTGTGCATGGCGCTTTTCGCGATATATGAGCTGTATCGCATAACGCAAACTCATTCAATCGTCCTCATGATCTTTACCGCTCTCGATATACTGACGATACTCTTGGTTTGGCATGAGTATCGGAACAAATACATCAAACCGTGATCATTGTTTCGCGACCTTTTCTCTGACATCCGAATGCGTGGAAGTGTACGCTCGCGAAAAAAGCATGAGCCAGCAGTAGTTCACGGCGTATTTGAAAGCTAAGGTAATGATGCCTTCTTCGCGGATGCGCCGGCCGGATGCGTATGTGGGCAGGCGGAATGTCCACCGCACCTTGCCCGCTTTGATAATGCGCTTCGCCACGTCCACATCTTCTGCCCAATACGTGAACCCGGTGTTATAGCCGTCGATCTTTTCAAGCGCCTGCTTCCGGACCACATAATTGCCTCCCTGAAGCATCGCGCCCACCCGGAAGATGCGGTATATGAAGAGGTAAGCTACGTATCCGAAAAGATAAAAAAATTTCCACAGGGTCTGCTCAAAATAAGACAAGTCGTCATAGATAAACGGGCCGCTCAAAGCGACGAGGGATGGATCTTCCTCGAAGGAGTGGAGGACGAAAGACAGCCAACCGGCAGGCATGCGCGTATCGGCGTCAACGTTCGCTATGAGCTCTCCTTTCGCCGCAGAGAGGCCCGCAGCGCGCGCGAAAGCGATGCCCTTCCGCATTTCGCGCACGATACGGACCCCGGGATGCGAAAGAGCGACGCTTTCTGTGCCGTCCGTACTCGCATTATCGACAACGATAATTTCCGCTTCCGCGTTCGTTCGGCCGATCTCCGCTTCTATCGCCGATAAGGCGATGCCGAGGCTCGGCTCTTCGTTATAGGCCGGTATAACGAAGGTTATGTCCATTCGTACCAGTATAGCTTTTGAATCAGCGAATCGTCCTTCACGAAAAACCCTTGATTTGCTATACTTATTCCATGTCCGACCTTGGCGAGAAGTGCGGCGTGTTTGGCGTTTATGGCGAAGGCCTATCTGCCGGCAGGCTCACTTTCTTCGGGCTCTATGCGTTGCAGCATCGGGGTCAGGAATCCTCCGGCATCGCGAGTTCCGACGGAAAAGAGATCTACTGCCACAAGAAAATGGGCCTCGTTGCCCAGGTATTTGCGGAAAAAGACATCCAAAAATTGCAGGGTCATATTGCGATCGGCCATAATCGTTATTCGACCTCAAAAAGCTCTTCGGTAAAACACGCGCAACCGGTATTGATTGAAGACGTCGGTCTTACGCTGGTTCATAACGGCAATCTTCCTTCAACGTCGGCTCTTGAGCAGTTTCTCGCATCGAAAAATGCCGTCTACAAGACGCTTTCCGATTCGGAAATGATAGCGGAAGCGGTCGCCATCCTGATGCGAGAAGGCATGAGCCTGCCACAGGCGGTAGAGAAAGCTTTCCCTCTCATTACCGGAGCGTTTTCTATACTTATGATGGACAGAACCACACTCGTCGCCATACGGGATCCCTTTGGCATCCGCCCTCTTTCCATGGCTACCATTAATAACGGCGGGTTTGTCTTTTCTTCCGAAACCTGCGCCTTCAATCCCATCGGCGCGGAATTTACGCGCGAAGTGAAGCCGGGCGAAATGGTCGTCGTTGATGAGAACGGATTGCACAGCGTCGAAGTGATGCCAGCCACCCAAAAACTGGATATCTTCGAATTCGTGTATTTCGCGCGGCCGGATTCCCTTCTTCTTGGCAAGTCGGTCTACAATTTCCGCCGCAACTGCGGGACGGAACTCGCGAGCGAAGCCAAATTTGACGTTGACGTGGTGATACCGGTTCCCGAAACCGCCGTTCCCGTCGCCATCGGCTATTCAAAAGCGACCGGCGTTCCTCTTGAGACGGGACTCATAAAAAACCGCTACATCCATCGTACGTTCATCGCCCCCGAACAGCACGTGCGAGAACAAGGCGTAAAGCTGAAATTAACCGCCCTTCCCGAAGTCATACGCGGAAAACGCGTTGCGGTCGTCGATGACTCCATCGTGCGAGGCACGACCAGCAAGCAGATAGTTCAGATGATCTTCGAGGCGGGCGCTTCCGAGGTGAATTTTCTCGTAAGCTCGCCGCCGGTATTGTTCCCGGATTTCTATGGTATTGATACGCCTCTTCAGAAGGATCTTCTTGCAGCAAACATGAATATCGAAGAGATGCGCCAGTTCCTCGGCGCGACACGCCTTCATTTCCTCTCGTACGAGGGTTTAATCCGCGCTACGGAACTACCAGAACATCTTTTCTGCACCTCATGCTTCACAGGCATCTATCCGCTCGATATAAAAGAGCGCGCGAAAGAAATTCTTCCGCTCGCATCGGTGATCCCCTTCACATAATTTGGCAAATAAAAATTGTGCAGCTTAAATGGAGTAGCGGGCAAAAACCCCGGCAGGCAATAACCGGCCATCCTTTGATTCTTGTATAGTTAATTCCCCGTATTCGACTTCTTTACCGAACTTTTCGGACAAGGGCAAAAGATTGTTCACAAATGCTATCGGCGAATAGCCGGAAGCGTAGCCGTTGACCAAAAAGAAAAGAGGCTGTTCTGAAAGAAGATTCACGCAGGAGCGCAGGAGCGGCAGGAAATGCTCTTCTATTTTCCAGAGTTCGTCCTTTGGCCCATGGCCGAATGCAGGTGGATCCATGATGATGCCGTCGTACTTGTTTCCGCGTTTTTCTTCCCTTTTGACGAAGGAAAGCGCATCTTCGACTATCCAGGTAATGCGCTTATCGGCGAGGCCGCACAGGGCCGCATTCTCCCGCGCCCAGGAGACCGCGCTTTTTGACGCATCAAGATGCACGACGTCGGCCCCGGCTTGCGCCGCAGCCAAGGTCGCCCCGCCTGTATAGGCAAACAGATTAAGTATGCGCGTTCGTGAAGTGCGGCTTTTGAGAATGCTTCGAGTCCATTCCCAATTCGCTTTTTGTTCCGGAAAGAGCCCCACATGCTTGAAGGAAGTGGGTCGTATTGAAAGGATGAGATTCGCGTACGTAATTGACCACTCTTTCGGGGCGCCTTGCCGCGTGTGCCAGGTGCCCCCCTTCCCTTTTCGTTCATAGCGGTAATCGGCCTTCCTCCATTCTGAAGTGGGCATGCGCTTTTCCCAAAGCGCCTGCGGGTCCGGACGCACCATTACTATATCGCCGAACCGTTCAAGTTTTTCTTCTCCGCCGGAATCCAGAAGCGCATACTCCTTTTCTTCGGAAGCAATCAAAAGCGAGGGTTTCATAGCGACATGATACGCTACACAGGAGTATGTTCGGATTCGATACGTTGTCAACGTTGGGATCTCTCACGTATCTTGCGGTCGCCTTGGTGATTTTCTCCGAGATAGGCGTTCTATTTCTTTTTTTTCTTCCCGGAGATACGCTCCTTTTCGCCGCGGGTATTGCCGCCTCGCAGGGCAGAATTTCCCTTTTGGTTCTTGCGCTCAGCGTAGCGGTCGCAGCAACAGGCGGCAATACCCTCGGATACGCGATAGGTAAAAAAACGGGGCCGCGTATATTCGGAAAAAAAGACGACTCTTTTTTCAGCACGAAGCGCATTGAAACAGCGCGACTCTTTTTCGAATCGCGTGGTGGCCTAAGCATTACTCTAAGCAATTTTCTTCCGGGAATACGCACGTTCCTTCCTGCAGTTGCGGGAATGTCAAAAATGCCTTTCCAGAAATTTCTATTATTAAGCGGAGCGGGCGGCATTTTATGGGGAGCCGGCATGCCGATGGCTGGATATTTTTTGGGGAAAAGGTTCCCGGAGATTGACCGCTTCATCATACCTGTCGTTCTCCTCGCGATACTTGCTTCAGTCATTCCTCTTCTCTGGAAGCGCTCTATGCATACGAGGCCGTAGCGCCTTGCTATGAAAGAGGAATGTGCTATACTGTCGCCAACGAGTCAGATTTTTTAACTTTCTCCATGAAGGCGTCCACGGAAGACGCGTATGAGGTTTAGGGAAAAGGATCATGCTCGATTTTAGTCAGTAGCAAAAAACACAGTGGCAAAGAAACTCTATTTCGGCGGTTTGTCGTACTCGACTACCGACGATTCATTACAAGCCGCAGTCGCCCCGTTCGGCACCGTGGTCTCCGCAAAGGTGATCATGGATCGCGAAACGGGACGCTCCCGCGGATTCGGTTTCGTCGAAATGTCGACGGACGACGAAGCGATGGCTGTCATTTCCGGCCTTGACGGAAAAGAGATCGACGGACGCGCAGTGCGCGTCTCCGAAGCTCGTCCTCAAGAGAACGGAGGCGGCGGAGGCCGTGGAGGCTTCGGAGGCGGACGCGGCGGTGATCGCGGAGACCGCAGAAACTCTTGGTAATTTTCGAGCAATGATCTTAAAAACCCGCCATTCCGAGGCGGGTTTTTGTTATGCTGCATTTTATGAACGACGAATCTTTTCTCTTGAGAGAGAAATACGGCGGCGTACGGACCAAGGAGTATGAGGCCGATCTCATACGCCTGCGAAACGGCGAGCCTGTCGATTACCTTATCGGGTGGAAACCTTTTTTGGATTGCAAAATAT
>JAFAQP010000057.1 GCA_019246385.1 Patescibacteria group bacterium
AGCGTGGCACGACGCTTCTCCGTCCATCCAAAAAATCGATTTTCCAATGGGCTCGGATCCGGCTGGCAGGCTTTCGCGCGCTTTCGGCGTCTATATAGAAGGAACCGGGTTAGATCAAACCGACGACGAAGGCCTCGCGCTTCGCGGGACGTTCATCATAGATCCGGACGGCATTTTGCGTACTTCTGAAATAAACGACAACGCGATAGGCCGTTCGACAAAGGAACTCACGCGAAAATTACAGGCCGCGCAATTCGTGCGCGAGCATGGCGGGCAGGTTTGCCCGGCAGAATGGAAGCCAGGGGACGCAACGATCGAAAAGGGAGACATGAAGCTCGTCGGGAAGATTTAGAAGCCCCTTCGTTTCGCGTATGGGGATCGAGGAACTTGCTGCCGCGCTTCGCGCGACGGACTTTTTTGTCGGTTATTCCCCGATTGGCGATGAACCTGTCTACGGCGATTTTTTGAAAGATCAGGATATCCGGAAAACGGGAGTATCCGTCATTGCCGATCTTGATACGCCACCTGACGAGTGCGCCCGCGCGCTCGTGAAAAGATACGGGAATAAAAAAGCCTGTATATTCGTTCCGGGCCGCGTATTCGACCGCTCTGGGACCCGTCATGGACGGGGCGGTGGATGGTACGATCGGTTTCTGAGCAGCTTGCCGGAAGGATGGATCCGCATAGGCGTACTAAATGAAACGCAGCTTTCTTCGGAATCACTTTCGCGCCAAGCATGGGATGAGCCGATGAACATGCTTTTGATACGAAAGGGGAAGTCGTGGACGACTGTCCGTGTGGAAACTCCTCCTGAAAGACGCTAGGATGGCGGCATTGCCGGGATGGCGGAATTGGTAGACGCGCACGACTCAAAATCGTGTTTCCAAAAGAAGTGAGAGTTCGATTCTCTCTCCCGGCACAACCAAATCAAACTAGCGTTATTGGGCGATTAACCATAGGTCTTTCCCGACATGCTAAACTTTCCGCATGTCGCAGTTTCAGAATGATGCGATTTTCTGGGTGGAAGTGGGAAAAATCCGCCCGAATCCATATCAGCCCCGTACGGAATTCGACGAAGCGAAACTTAAAGATCTTTCCGATTCCATCCGCCAATACGGTATTTTGCAACCGTTAGTGGTGACGCGTCATGAAGAAGCTCATACAGAAGGTATTTCAACGTATTACGAACTCATCGCCGGCGAACGCAGGCTGCGCGCATCAAAGCTTGCAGGTCTTTCCCAGGTACCAGTCATTATCCGGACAAAAGAAGAAGAGAACCGGGTCCGATTGGAACTTGCCATCATAGAAAATCTTCAGAGAGAAGATCTGAATGCTATAGATCGCGCGCGTGCCTTCGACCGCCTGCAGAAGGAATTTGGCCTTACGAATACCCAGATCGCCGAAAAGGTCGGAAAAAGCCGCGAATATGTCTCGAATTCGATACGTCTTCTTTCTTTGCCCCAGGAAATGCAACAGGCGGTCATGGGAGGCGCTATTTACGAAGGACACGCTCGGGCGCTTCTCATGCTCTCGGACCGTCCGGACGAACAGAAAACCGTATTTCGCGACATTCTCGTACGCAAGCTTTCCGTACGCGACGTTGAGCAGATGACGCGGCAGATAGCGACCGAAAAAGCACGAAAGAAAGAATCACCACGTCCCGAAATAGAGGCTTTAGAACGCGCATTCGCTGAATCATTGGGAACGAAAGTGGAGATAAAGGAACAAGAAGGAGGAGGAAAACTCATTATTGATTTTTTCTCAACCCACGATCTTCAGGTCATTCTCGCGCATATCGGAAACCCGGCTGACGTCGATGAAAGAGCGGTAGAGGCTCCCGTAGACCCGCTTCCAGCAGACAATATTCCCGCAGACGAATCTTTTTCGGCGGATTATTTTTCGATCTGAAATGCAGAGCCCTTACGAGAGTCATTTTTGCTTCGTGGCAGCACGGATATGATGTTTTGCTCCTGATGTCTTGACGAACTCAAGCCATTTTTTATTTGGTTTCGCGTTTTTTTTGCGTAGGATCTCCACGATATTTCCGTTGTGAAGGGGATGGTCAAGAGGAATTATCTTTCCGTTCGCTTTAGCGGCGACCATGCTGTTACCAATGTCCGAATGGACGGCATACGCGAAATCGACGGGCGTTGCGCCAACAGGAAGGTCTATAACGTCGCCCTTTGGGGTGAAAACGAACATCCTTTCAGCGAAGAAGTCTTCTTTCAAGGCTTCCCTGAATGCCTCGTCTTCTTCGAAATGTTCCGCAACAAGATGCAGTTCCTTGAGCCATTGGGGCCCCGGAGCCCCGGATACCACTTCATCGCCATCATTTTTTCTCGAAACTTTCATAAGAGAAGGGATCATCCGCTTGGCCCATGCCGCCGCTCCCGTTTCCTTCGCTTTTTTCTGATTTTTATAAATGAAGTGAGCCGCTATGCCGAATTTACTTTCTTCCTGCATTTCTTCCGAGCGGATTTGTATCTCGATAATGACCTTGTGTGGCGTGATGATCGTCGTGTGGAGGCTGCGATAGCCGTTCGGTTTGGGGTTGGCGATGTAATCCTTCATTCTTCCCGGCAAAGGGCGCCAAATGTTATGGATAATGCCGAGTGCCCGGTAGCAGTCGGAAACGGACGGCACGATGAGGCGGATAGCGAACATGTCATAGACTTTATCGGGATCGTTTCCTTTCCGTGCGAGCTTGGCCGCGAAGCTATGCGCGTTCTTGATGCGCGCTTCCGTATGGAAATTGCGCATACCCGCTTCCGCGAGCGCTTTTTTGAGGTCATTCAATGCCTTATCGAGCGCTTCTTTCTCGTTTTCACCCCGCTCCGTTAAAAAGCGCGTCATCTCTTTATACTGTTCGGGTTCCAATATTTTAAACGCGAGATCCTCGAGTCGTGATTTTATAACTCCTATGCCGAGGCGTTCTGCAATGGGAACATATACTTCCTGAGTCTCAAGAGCGATGCGGTTCCTTTTCACCGGATCGACGAACTCTATGGTCTCCATGTTATGGAGCCGGTCGGCCAGCTTGATGATAATGACCCGGACATCGCTCGCGGTCGCAACGAACAGACGGCGCAAGCTTTCCACGTGACGTTCGAGTCCCCGATATTTAAGCTTGGAAAGCTTTGTGACCCCTTCGACCAAAAAACGCACTGT
Source organism: Patescibacteria group bacterium (assembly GCA_019246385.1). Taxonomy (GTDB): domain Bacteria; phylum Patescibacteriota; class Minisyncoccia; order Phycocordibacterales; family Phycocordibacteraceae; genus Phycocordibacter. Next base: position 3,169 of record JAFAQP010000057.1, read on the forward strand.
CGCATCGAATTGCTTTTCTATTTCTTCTGCCGTCAATTGGGTATCTTCAAGCGTGTCGTGGAGAATGCCAGCGATTATGGTGTCGCGGTCCATGCCGAGCTTTGCGAGCGTCAATGCGATGGCGTGGGGATGCGTGATATACGGTTCGCCCGATCGGCGCAGTTCGGTACCATGCGCCACCTTCGCGACCTCATACGCTTTCTGTATTTCCTTCTGGTCCTCGGAAGTAGGGGACTGCATCGCGCGTATTATGTCGTCTGTAGGATGGGGCATTGGATTAAGCTTATAGCCTTTAGCCCTAAGCGTCTATCGGCCATCACGCTATTGACGCGAAAGAAGAAAAATAAAGCCAGACGCGTTTAAGCTGCTTTTAAAATATCAATTGCCTCCGCTGGGGTAAGCACATCAGCCATATTGTCCGGGACGGACACTCGTTTGAAACCTTTTTTGAGGAAATATCCACTCTTGCTTTTATACAGGTAAATGCGCTTTTTGGTTTTCGGATGTTCTCCAACTTCTCGCGAGATGACGGGAGCGCCGGGACGGTTTTTTTTCGGCTCTTTGAGTATTTCTTTCGCGCGTTCAAGAGTTATAAGATAAGGATCATCTTTTCCTTTGAGCGAGCGAAAATCCCCGTCATGCACTATGAAGGGACCAAATTTTCCTATGGAAGCCGTTATCGGCTTGCCACTCTCATCATGAACGCCAAGTTCGCGGGGCAATGATAACAGCTTCACTGCCTGGGGGATAGTGATCTCGGAAGGATTGATATCTTTCGGTATGCTCGCTCGCTTTGCTTTCGGTTTTTTTGCTTTTGATTTTCTTTTTCCTTTCTTCTCCGCCTCTGCGCTGGCAGGATTTTCCGCCGATTCAGGCATTTCTACATACGGCCCGAACTTTCCGGTTTTCACAAAGATAGGATTGCCCGTTTCTGGATGCGTACCGATCGGCTCGGCATCCTTGATCACATCTCCCGTCTCGGTGCGCGATCCCTTGCATTCGGGAAACCTTGAGCAGCTCATGAATACTCCTCCCCGGCCGAGCTTCATGACCATTGACGATCCGCATACCGGGCAAAGGAATTCTGCGGGCGCGTCTCCCAGATTCGTGAGTTTCTCGATATTCTCCTTTGCCGCGACGTCTTTGGAGAAAGGTTTGTAGAACTCGGTAAGGGTTTCCGAATAGCCGCGTTCGCCTATGGCTATCTGATCAAGCTCGTCCTCCATCTCGGCGGTGAACGAATCGCTCACGTATTTTTCGAAATTATTTTCCAGGAACGTGGAAACTACTTCTCCGGTCGGCGTCACCTGCAATGACCGCCCCTCTTTAAGCACGTATCCGCGGTCGACGATGGTCTTTATTATCGAGGCGTATGTGGAAGGGCGGCCAATGCCTCGTTTTTCAAGTTCCTTTACGAGTCCTGCTTCCGTATAACGCGGCGGTGGCTGAGTAAACTTTTCCTCGCTATTTATTTTTTCAAGTTTGAGCGCATCACCCGCTGTCACTTCCGGCAATATGACGTCTTCGCCTTTCGCTGCCGTGTCCGCAGCAAGCCATCCGTCAAAAGCGATAGTGGAACCAGTTGCGGTAAATTCCGGAACGCCTTCGGCCGTGGCGACTATTTTCGTGCGCGTCATGATCGCGTCCGCCATCTGGGAAGCAAGCGTACGCGCATGAATAAGCTGATACAGGCGCGACTCGTCGTCAGCAGAGCCGGCGCGCAGAGCGCTTATATTCGTTGGGCGGATGGCCTCATGAGCTTCCTGTGCGTTCTTCGCCTTGGTCTTATACGCCCGAACTTCGAGATATTTTTCTCCATATTTCTTCTTTACAAAAGCGGAAATGGAGCCGAGGGCCTGCCCTGAAAGTGTGACCGAATCTGTGCGCATGTAGGTGATCGCTCCCGCCTCATAGAGCTTCTGGGCCGCACGCATCGTGCGCGAGGGCGAATAGCCGAGGCGCGAAGACGCCGCCTGCTGCAGGGTAGAGGTAGTAAAGGGAGGCCGCGGCGAACGTTTAACCGGCGAAGCGGTTAGATCCGCTATCTTCCAGGCCGCTTTTTTTCCTTTTTCGACTATGTCCTTGGCTTCTTTTTCTTCATTTGGTTCGACAGAGCATGTCGCCATAAAAGTTTTCTTTTTAGGCGTCTCGAAATCCGCCGTAATGACGAAAAACCGTTCGGGCTTAAAGGCACGTATCTCGCGCTCCCTTTCCATGAGGATGCGCAGGGCAGGAGACTGTACCCGACCCGCAGAAAGGCCGTAGCGGACCTTTTTCCAGATGAGGCCGGAAAGATCATAGCCTACGAGACGGTCGAGAACGCGGCGTGCCTCCTGGGCGCGCCGCAAATTCTGATCTATGTCTCGCGGATGTTTGAGCGCCTCCTCTATCGCTTCCTTGGTTATTTCTTGGTATGACACGCGCCGCAGAGGCGCTTTGAGTTTTTTGTCTCCTTTGATTATTTCCGCTAGATGCCAGGCGATCGCTTCGCCTTCGCGGTCCGGGTCCGTGGCCAATAGGACCTCATCGGCCTTTTCCGCCGCTTCTTCTATCCGTTTCATCACTTCCGCCTTCCCCGGCACGATGACATACCGCGGAGTGAATCCGCCTTCTATATCGACGGCGTCCTTATTGGATTTCGGAAGATCGCGTATATGGCCGACCGACGCCATGACTCGGTATTCTTTTCCGAGATATTTTTCTATCGTCTTCGCTTTCGCGGGCGATTCGACAATAAGAAGCTTCATTCCGCACACTAGTACGGTACGGAAACGAAAGTGTCAAATAATTGTTCCTATTTCTCCGATACTTTTGGCACTGAGTCCGCGCATTTCAATCGAGATGAGAAGTACGTTCGATCCGCCGATATCCATTTCTGCTTGTCTTTGAAAGCACGGATACGTTTACCGCGCGAAGCGGCCGTATTTCGAACATGTTAGTATTATTGCACTCCAAAAGTATGCTCGACATTAAGTTCATTCGCGATAATCCAGACATAGTCCGCGCGGCGATACGCAACAAAAAGACAGAGGAGGTTGATATAGATGCGCTTCTTAAATTGCATGACGAGCGCAAGAAGCTTCAGCAGCAGATCGACGATCTGAATCGCAGACGGAACGAGGCCGCCGCAGCGCGGGATATCGACGCAGGCAAAAAGCTGAAAGAAGAGCTTGCCGCGCTTGAGGCTACGCGAACGGATATCGAAAAAGAATTCGTCGCCGGCATACTCAAACTGCCCAATATTCCTTCGCCCGATACTCCCGTCGGAGACGAATCGGAAAATAAAGTGCTGCGCCAGGTAGGAGAAAAACGCGCTTTCGGGGCATTTTCCCCGAAAGAGCATTTCGAAATAGGGGAGAAGCTCGGACTCATTAATAGCGAGCAGGCGGCCCAGGTATCCGGCGCCCGCTTCACTTATTTGAAAGGCGACCTTGCGATGATGCAGTTCGCGCTTCTGAATCTCGGATTGAAGATACTGACCGATGAAGAGGTATTGAAAGAAATAGCGGAACGGGCAGGACTCACAGTCTCGACGAAGCCCTTCGTGCCGGTCATTCCGCCCTATATGATGCGCTCGGCGGTCATGAATCGTATGGCGCGCCTCCATCCGATTGATGATCGGTACTATTTTGAAAAAGACGATCTAGTGCTCATAGGCAGCGCGGAACACACTCTCGGCCCCCTGCATATTGACGAATCAATACCGGAAAGTGCTCTTCCCATCCGCTACGCGGGCTATTCGCCCGCATTCCGCAGAGAGGCGGGGACATATGGCAAGGACACGAAAG
>JAFAQP010000079.1 GCA_019246385.1 Patescibacteria group bacterium
CCGACCTTGCGACACGCGAGCTTATAGATATCGGAGAAGCGGTCGGCACGATAGCCGCGCAAGCGATCGGCGAGCCTGGAACCCAGCTCACCATGCGCACGTTCCACACCGGCGGGGTTGCCACTATAGGCGGTGATATCACACATGGTCTTCCGCGCGTCGAAGAATTGTTCGACAAACGCCCGCCAAAAGCTTCCGCCATACTTTCAGAAGTCGCGGGGGAGGTGCTGGAGATCAAGGATGATATGGGAGCAAAAACCATCCACATTCTGCCGAGTGGCGGCTCTGAAAAGAAAGACAAGATCGCATACGAAGTTCTGCTTCGCCGCGTTCCTATCGTTGCCGTGGGACAGCGTGTCGAAAAGGGGGATCCATTGACCGACGGCTCGTTGAATCTCGACGAGCTTTTCGAGCTCGGTGGCACGAGCAAAGTCCAGGAATACATGATCGACGAAGTTTCGCAGATCTATGACCTTCAGGGAGCGCCCGTTTCACACAAGCACATGGAAGTCATTATCCGCCAGATGTTCTCCCGTGTCCGTGTCGTCGATCCGTCAGGCAGCCATTTTGTCCAAGGAGAAGTTGTCGAAAAATCCTCGATTCATGGGGCGAATACAGAACTTGCCGAATCCGGCGAAAATCCCATAAAGACGGAGCCCGTCGTTCTTGGCATCACCGAAGTATCCCTGAACCGAAAAAGTTTCCTCTCTGCTGCTTCGTTCCAGCACACGACGCGCACGTTGATAGGCGCCGCCTTGAAAGGAAGCGTTGATATGCTGACGGGGCTCAAGGAGAATGTCATCGTGGGACGTCTCATTCCTGCGGGCACCGGTTTCCCGGGCAGCAAGAAGCAGGAAGTTATACAGAAATTCCAGGATGACCGCGCCCGTACGATGGCGCTTGAAATGGAGGAAGACGAGGTTCGCGCGAGAATATCGGCAGACATTGCGTAAATGTCGGACACGGTCCAAAAGATAAAAGAAAAAGTGTCGATACTCGACGTGGTGGCCCCCTACGTCAAACTGACCAAAGCAGGGAAGCATTACAAGGGACTTTCTCCTTTTACCAAGGAAAAGACACCTTCATTTTTCGTTGCGCCTGATCGGGGCTTGTACCATTGTTTTTCAACCGGGAAGGGCGGCGACATGTTCACATTCATCGAAGAGATGGAAGGCGTGGATTTTCGGGGCGCTCTAAAAATGCTCGCGGAAAAGGCAGGAGTGGAGATTGAACCCTGGCAGGCCGCAGCCCGCGATATGCGAGAGCGCCTCTTTACCGCTCTCGCTTCGGCGGAGCGATTCTTTGTCGAGTCCCTAAAGCAGAAACCTGAGGCGGCAACGTACCTCAAAGGGCGGGGACTCAAGAAAGAGACGATCGTCGATTGGAGATTGGGGTATGCGCTTAAAGAATGGCAAGCCCTTCACGAGCAATTGAAAAAAGAAAAGTTCACTGATCTTGAGCTTGAGCGCGCAGGACTTATTAAAAAAGCGGAGGAATCTGAAAAGGGCCGTTTCTACGATCGGTTTCGCGGACGCATCATGTTTCCGCTGCGGGATGTGTCCGGCAGGGTCGTCGCGTTTTCCGGCCGCATTTTTGAAGACGATGCATCTCATCCGGCGGCGAAGTACCTCAATTCTCCGGAAACCGATGTTTTTGACAAATCGGCGGCTCTCTATGGGCTTGATCGCGCTCGGGAAGGAATCCGCTCATTGGGAGCCGCGATACTTGTCGAGGGACAACTCGATCTTCTCATGGCCCATCAGGTCGGCTACAAAAATTCCGTCGCCACATCCGGCACCGCGTTCACGGAAAAACATGCCGAGCACTTGAAGCGTTACACGCCGAACCTTGTCATCTCGTATGACGGCGACCGCGCCGGTATTTCCGCAGCCGGCCGCGCGGCGGCCATCGCCCTTAAACGCGGAATGAACGTCAAAGTAGCCAAGCTTCCGCCCGGAAAAGATCCGGCCGACCTTTTGAAAGAGAATCCGGAGGTTTTCAGGCAGGCGATAAAAGGAGCGCTACACGTTGTTGATTTTTATCTCGCGCACATCGCGGATGCAAAATACGATCCACGGACTTACCGCCTTGAAGTCTCGCGGACGGTCATTCCGTACGTGGCGATGATCGGGAACGCCATAGACCGGGCGCATTTCATAAAGCGCGTCGCGGAAGCGCTTGCATTGCCCGAAGGAGCGGTGGCTGAAGAGGTAAAAAAGAGCTCGACTGCTGAACCGCTTTCGAAACTCCTTTCTCCTTCTGTCCCTGCCGGCGACCCTTTTCTTTCCCGAATCGATTCGATTTTAAGGCTTCTTTTCGGGCTCATGCTTTCTTTAAGAGAGAGCGGCGATACTGAGAATGCCGACAAGGCCGATCGTGCCCTTCACTCGTCCATCTCCGAAGAGGAGTTACAGGCGTTTTTGGCGGTAGAAGAAGGAAGCCGAGCCGCTCTTTTTGAAGCGGATATTTTTCTCGAGCGATATCCTGATACGGGCGCTGTTTCGGAACTTATCGACGAACTCGCTGCCGCTCTCGAGAAGGAAACAGTACATGAGCGGTATCGCACCACGCTCTCCGCGCTCAGAAGCGCCGAGGTCGCGCATGATTCGGCAGGAACAGATCGCTTGATGCGCGAATTGAATGAGCTTGCCACGGGCCTCGCATAACGTTATCCTGAGCGGAATTCTTTCTCTTTCATATGGCAAAAAAAACTACAAACAAGAAAAAAAAGCCGGTTCGCCCAAAAGCAAAACAACAGAGCGCGAAAAAAGCTAAACCAAAAACAAAAGCAAAAGCAAAACCTCGCGGCGGGAAGGTTAAGCCGAAGCCTTTGGTTCGTCCCGCTGTTTCAGGAAAGAAGCGGGAGCTCATGGAGTCGAAAGCCGCCCGGCTCATCGCCAAAGGGAAGGAGCGCGGCTACATTACCTATAACGAAATATTGAAGGAATTCCCGACTATCGAGGAAAACGTCTCATTCTTGGAGGAATTGTATGAGCGCCTCTCCACTTCGGGCATCGATGTGCTCGAATCGGGGGGCATCCTGGAAGAAGTTCCCGACGAGGTCGTCATGCGCGGAAGCTACCGCGGCGAGGGTTCGGCGCACGATTCAATCCAAATGTATCTGCGCGAAATCGGCCAGTACCCGCTTCTCACCGGTCCGGAAGAACGTGCGCTCGCCAAGCGCATCGCCGAAGGCGATGAGGAAGCGAAAAATCTTCTTGCCCGGGCAAATCTGCGCCTGGTGGTTTCCATAGCGAAAAAATATGCATCGCGTTCATCCGATCTTTCACTGCTCGACCTCATACAGGAAGGGAATCTTGGACTCTTCAAAGCGGTCGACAAATTCGATTACACCAAAGGATATAAATTCTCGACCTATGCGACTTGGTGGATACGCCAAGCGATCACGCGCGCATTGGCGGACCAATCGCGGACTATCCGCATCCCGGTCCACATGGTCGAAACCATCGCGAAATACAAGCAGATCGTCAGGCGGCTTGAGCAGGATCTTGGGCGCGACCCTATGCCGGAGGAGATCGCCGCCGAGATGGCGGTTGATGTCGAAAAGATCTACCAGATCGAGCAGATCAATCAGGAAACCCTCTCTCTTGAAGCTCCAATAAGCTCCTCGGACGACGATGATGCCTCCGCGAGAGGCGATTTTGTCGCCGATCTCTCGCTTCCCATGCCGGACCAGGAGACGGCGCACCGGATATTGGTAGAGCAGCTGCACGAGATATTGAGTGATCTGACGCCGAAGGAAAGAAAGATTCTTGCCATGCGGCATGGGCTTGAGGACGGTATTTATCATACGCTTGAAGAGGTGGGTAAGGAGTTTGGCGTAACCCGCGAGCGCATACGCCAAATCGAGGCAAAAGCTCTAGAAAAGATACGGACCCATCAGAAGGCAAAACGACTGCGCTCCTATTGAACGCGCATCCTTCCTATGGAGGGGCAAAGATTTTCCGCGAAAGAATACTGTCGGGCAAAACCCTTTGGAGAAGAACAGAACGAGGTATCGTAAGCGTCTGAGTTAACACGTTGGATGACGGTATACTGAGCGAGTGAAAAAAAATTCCACGAAAAAATATCCCATAGAGCACTGGAGCTATTCGTCACTCATGGCGTTTCTTCGTAATCCCTTGGCATGGCACAAGCGCTATGTAGAGGGAATAGACGATTCGCCGTCGAGCCCGTCTGGCGTCGTGGGAAGGGCAGCGCATGTCGCCCTTCAGCATTTTTACAGCGGCCTTTCGAAAGAGGCCGGAATCGCTCTCGGGCTTGAATATTTAAGAAACGTGCCGGATTTTGAGATAAATTTCGGCGTCGCGAAAAGCGCGGCCGCCAAGAAAAAGAAAAGGAAAACGATGGAGCGGGAATACGTACAAGCGGTTTCCTTCTATCTGGAAAGGCCTCCAAAGCATAAAGTCCTCGGCGTCGAAGTTGTCGCGGTCGCCGAAGTCCCGAATTTGCCTTTGCCGGTGAAGGCGGTATCGGACCTCGTGGTCGAATCACGCACTGAAAAGGGAGCGGTAGACGTGGTAGATCATAAATTCGTCGATTCATTCAGCCCTTTGAAAGCAGGAAAAGCACTTTTCATCCTTCAGGCCCTTTTTAATTACTACACTGTACGGCACGAATTTGGAAAGCCGGTACGTCGGTTCATCTTGTATGAGTGCAAAAAGCGTCGTAATAAAAACGGCAAGTCGCAAATGCGCAAATACGTCATCGATTTCAATGATTGTACGGACGAGTTTGCCCTTTTCGAGCGCATACTCACGGAAGCGACTGAAGAGATAAGCCGCGATAGGCATTACCTGCCGAATCCGCATGATACGTTCGAAGGGGAAAACTCTT